>DASRRN010000293.1:0-12356 GCA_035695685.1 Acidobacteriaceae bacterium
GTGGCCTACCTGCAGAAGCAGCTGGCGCAACATCCACGCATGATTCCCGATCTTCGCGCTTACGTGATATATGCCCTGAGTGAGGCGGGTACAAAAGACCTGGGCCCGTCGGTCGAAACCCTGTGGTCGCGGCGGAGTGACCTTTCGGCCGAAGGGTTGGCGCTGGCCGGCATGGTGATGTTGCGCACCGGAGACAACCGCTCGGCACAAATTGCGCAAATCGCGCAAATCTTGGAGGGCAAGGTTAAGCGGGAGGGGGTGCTTGCTTCCTGGCCGTCGAAGTACAACCCGTTGCTCGATCTCAACGATGACAACAGCGCGGAGAGCACCGCTTTCGCCCTACGCTTCCTCACCCACGCTGATCCGAACAGCCCCTTGCTGGAAGCGGCCGCGCAGTGGCTGGTAGTGAATCGCACGGGTGGCTATTGGTGGAACTCGAGCGAACAGACAGCCATGGTGCTCTTTGGCCTCGCCGACTATCTGGCCGCCTCACAGGAGCTGAACGCGGATTTCGACGTCGACGTATCGGTCAATGGCAATGGGATCGGCAAGCATCATTTCACTGCCGCAGATGCGGCTTCGGGTGCTGATTTTTCAGTGGACGTCACGCCCGCGCAATTACACTCGGGCAGCAACCTGGTGCAAATGACCAAGCACGGCAGCGGGCGAGCCTACTGGTCAGTGCAAGGCAAATACTACTCCACCGAGCAGAAGCTTTATCAGCAAGGCACGCTCTCACTCAACATCACCCGCGACTATTTCAAGCTAACGCCTATCACGAAGGATGGGCAGATCGTGTACCGGCTCGACCCACTGAAGGGCGCAGTTGTCCCCGGAGACACATTGGCCGTTCATTTGGCGGTGAATGGCTCGCCGGCAAAGTATCTGCTGATCGAAGATCCGATTCCGGCCGGCACGGAGTTTGTGCAGCACGGGGATAGCTACAATATCCTCGACCAGCCTGCAACCTGGCAGTACTGGTATACGCGGAGCGAGTTTTTCGACGATCATGCCGCGTTCTTCTCCACTGAATCGAGTGGCCGGCATGAATCCTTCTATCTGCTCAAGGTGGTGAACCCGGGCAGTTTTTCTATCACCCCGGCCGATGTGCAGCCGATGTACCAGCCCGGCATTCAGGCCACCACCGACTTGTTGCATTTGCAGGTAGATCCGGCACCTTCAGCCGCGGAGGGGCAGAAATGATGCAAGCTGTCATGGGGGCAACCGGGGGCGCCTTCTCGCGCATCTTCTCGCGCATCAAGGGCCGTCTCTTCCTAAGCCAGTGGGCCGGCAACTTCCTGCTCATGCTGTTGGCTGCCGGCTGGCTGCAGATCCCCGACTCGCACACCTGGCAATTCGCGTTCTCGATGCTCTCCGGGGTATTGCTGGTGGTGGGCTTTCTGTGGCTTTATGTTGCGACCTTCCGTTATCTGCGCCGCTGTGCCCTGCGGCCGCCATGGTGGCTGAGCTGCCTGCTGCTGGCGGGATTCATTGTGGTCTGGTGGCTGCTGCTGCAGCCCATTGCCGCGGGCCGGGCCCACGAAGGGTTGTTTGCCGGCTATTGGAACTCTCAATCTCCGTCCTGGCTGCGCTCTCATCTCGGCTATTCCAGCCTGGTGGCCTGGCAGGAACGTATCTATGATTGTGTGCAATATCTGCTGGCCGGGCTACTGCTGCCTCTGGCGGTCGAGACTTGTGCCTGCGGAGTGGCCGGCTTCCGTCGTGCAAATCGGGTATACCGCCATTGGTTGTACTGGCTCGCGGTGCTGATCTGTGGATTTGGCGGGTCGGCGATCACCTGGGCGTTAGCAGACTGGACGCCCAGCGCGGGGCTCATCGGGCAGACGATAAGCATCCTGGGGCGGTTAGGTATTGCCTACAGCGTGGACATCCTGCTCTGGTGTTTCGTATTGGCCCTCATCGCCTATTATCTTGAAGCGATATCCACGCCGGAGCCGGAGCTGGCGAGCACGGCATGACAGCAAGACAAAGCTGGATGGTCGCCGGTCTTTCCGTGGTTCTTTGGTGGTTCTTGCGCGCAACCGCCTCGACGCACGCACCGGCCGCTGATCGAGAAAACAGCAGGTCCCTCCACTACGCTTCGCTTCGGTCGGGATGACACTTTGTTGTGGGGAGCTACTGGTTCGCCGTGCGCAGAGTCACGAAAGATACATTGAGCGGCACGTCATCGCGGGCTGTGATGCGGACCAGAACTTGCCAGTTTGCCGGAATCGAACCGTTGGGAGACGCGGCTTTGAGTTTCTCGAAGATCGGTTTCATCCGGTTGGGATCGATGAAGAAATTGCCGACACCAGCCGTTCCGGTGCTGGTAAGTCCCGCCAGTACGAGCATGCGTGAGCCCGAGGGCGACTGCGACATCCAGATGAGCCCATAGTCCACCAACACTCGGCCGTCGAACGTCTGCGTGTAAACAGGCTGCTCTCCGGGTTTCGGACGGCTGTTGTAGATGATGTTATGTTCCCATTTGAAATTGGCGTTGGTGGGATTGGTCTGGGTCCACGGCGTCATGTGCCGCGCTCCGAGCAAAATCAGGTGTTGATCCCGAGCTTCATCCCAATTGAGAAATCGCCCTTCCGTTAGTTGGGCTGGACGGTGCAGCACAGTGAATAGTTTCTCAAGATTGAATGCCGATTCAGCCTCGCCCAAGCCCGTGTAATCCGTCGTGTCCAGGGCAAGATAGTGGTAAGGGAACTCCGCCTGCGGGTCATCCGCTCCGCCCGTCAAATGATGAGTCAGAGACTGGGGAACGGGTATCTTCTTCTCTCCCCGATCCGCAGTGGGAGCCGGAGTCGGTGAAGCGCTTCCGCGGTATAGAAAAAGTGCGGGGTTACTGAGAACGATCTTTGTCTCTTGCTGCGGGTCGCTCGCGATCGGGCCAAGCAGCTCCTTATAGAACGCATACCGTGCGTCCACGGGTGAGTCATGGCGGAGGGCAGCCGTCGCATGAAGTGTGCCGAATCTCCATCCCGCAAGAAGGAAGACCAGGCAAAGCGCGCCGCTCATCACGATTTGCCGCAATCGGGTCCGCAGCACGCGAGTGCGGGCGGGGAGTTGCTCAGGTCGAGCCTCGACATATTCTGTGGATGTCGCATCTCCAGGCGGTGGTGCGGAGGGCGGAGACACCGCCTCGAGGCGCGGAATCTCGCGTGGCCCTGCAACCGGCAAAGGAGAGAAGGCGGACTCGTCGACGATGTAGTGAAATTCCGGAATGTAGGATCCGGATCGCAATTCAATGCGGAGTGGCGACGGAGCTGAGGTCTTATAGAAGCGGAGCAGGCGTTTGCGCACATCGCTCGCAGTGACGCGAACGATGGAATCGCCGTTCGTATCGTAGCTTGCCTCTCGCCCGAAAAGACGGATGCCAAGGATGCGCTCCTTGATTCCGTCAAAGTCCCCGATCAGCGCATGCTCCACTACGTGAGTCAGGAATTCCTGACAGCGGCGGCTGCCACGGAATGCGTTGCTCGCAACTATTTCTGCCAGATGGTTCCGAATCTCTTTTTCGTACGAGACTACTTCTGACACCTTCGCTACGGCTGCATCATGCGCCGCATTATCGATTCGCCCGGCCAACGCGGCTCTCCCGGTTACCCTTTATAAACTTCCAAACACAGCACGGTCAAGGTTAACGTCCTTGTAACGTTCTAGCGTTTCTATAAAACATTCGTAACTGCGGCCTTTCAAATGAGTTGGGGCCGCCTATTTTTTTACCTGCATCTTCTGGCCGAGTTCACGTTCCTGACGTTTTCGTTTTCTGCTGACGGTCCGTAGTATTCGGGACGCAGTCAGTGAGAGGCGAGGGCATGCAACGCATTCAGCCACCACCGAGCAAACACATACGGACACTCATCTGCTGGTTCGTCGGGCTGGTCTGTCTTCCCGTACTACTATGTGGGACGCTCAAGGCACAAAATTCGTATGGATCGAGTGTAGGAACGATCACAGATAATTCTGGCGCCGTCGTTCCGGGAGCCGCCGTTACTCTGACCAATGTCGACACCGGAGATCGGCGGGCCGCCACTACCAATGCGAGCGGCGACTATCAATTTGTGAATCTGCCGCCCGGCAACTATCGGGTCGATGTGGCGGCTACCGGGTTCAAGCATTTCACCCGCACCAATGTTCTGGTGTTGGTACAGGGCTCCACGCGCGTCGATGCCAGGCTCGAGTTGGGAGATGTGAACCAAACCGTCGAGGTGACCTCGCAGGCGCCACTGCTGGAAACCCAGCAGGCCACGGTGGGACAGGCGGTCGCAGGCCGGGCAGTCACGGAACTTCCCCTCAACGGCCGTGATGTCTTTAACCTGCTCGCCCTCGCTCCCGGCGTCGTCCCTCAAGGCCAGGCATTGAATGGCAACCCGGTCACCAGCGGCCTCTCTACATTTGCCTGGGGGAACTACCAGATCTCCGGAGGAATTCCCAATACCGGGGCTACCTTCATCGACGGCGCTCCCATCAACTCCGGTTACATAAATTCGGTCGCACTGGTGCCCACGCAGGATTCAGTGCAGGAGTTCCGCGTAGAATCAAACAACATTGGACCTGAATACGGTGGCACCACGGACGGCGTTATCACCATGGCGACCAAGAGCGGAGGAAATGATTTTCATGGTTCTGCGTATGACTTCTTGCGCAATACGGTGCTGAACGCCAACCCATTTTTCAACAATCGCGCGCACTTGCCACGGCCTGCCTTCATTCAAAACCAATTTGGCGCAACTCTGGGTGGCCCAATCAAGAAGGACAAGTTCTTCTTTTTTGGCAGCTATGAAGGCGTCCGCGCCGCCATCGGTTCCCCGTCCACCTCGACGGTGCCGACCGCTGACGAACGCGCAGGAAATTTTGCCGGCTCCCCGGCCATCACCGATCCCGGGCAATTCAATAGCAGCGGAACCTTTGTTCCTAGTGCTCCGGGCTCAACCTTTGCGGGCAACGTTATTCCTGCGAACCGCATCGACCCGACAGCCAAAGCAATGCTGGCCTACTGGCCTTTGCCCAACGCACCAGGCACCACGAATAATTACACCGACAACTACACCACCCATCCTCATGGAGACCAATATGTCGCTCGGCTCGACTGGAACGTAAGCGAGAAACAGCGCATCTTTGGGCGCTACACGTACTGGACCGGCTTCAGCCCATCGGCTCTGCCTTACGGCTATATCGATAATCCATCGAGGACGTCGGTGGCCACGCACCAGGCGGTGCTGGGAGACAGCTACACGCTGAACCCAACCACGGTTCTGGATTTTCGGCTCTCTTACCTGCGCTACACGTTTCTGAGCGGGGTTACTGGCATCCCCTTCGACCTGGGTTTCACAGGCTGGCCGGCGGAACAGATCGCCCAGCTGAATAATCCAGTCATCCCCAATATCCAGGTCTCCGGGTTTTCCGGGAACGGGGGAGGCGGCCAGTACATCACCGCAGTCGAAGACAACGACGCAATCTCCGGCAGCGTGACCAAGATTGCAGGGCGCCACACACTCCGTTTCGGCGGTGAATTTCGCCGTGTGCCCAACAACTATGGTCAGACAAACTCGGCCGACGTTGAGGCCTTCAACTTCAACAATAGCTTTACCGGGAATTCATTCGCCTCCTACCTGTTAGGGCTGCCGCAAAGCACGATCACGGAAAACATCATCCTGGTGGCGGCACGAGCATACTACGGTGGCGCCTACCTGGGCGATACTTTCCAGGCCAACAATCGCCTTACGGTCAACGCCGGTATCCGGTGGGAGTACCCCGGATATTGGACCGAGCGGCATGACCGGCAGACCGTCTTCCTTCCAAACGAGACCAATCCATTGGCCGCATCGACAGGTTTGTCACTGCCCGGCAATGTGGAGCTGGTAAATACTCCGGCATATCCTCACCGCACCAACGTGCTGCCTCACTATGACCTCTTCTCACCCCGGCTGGGTTTGGCGTATCGACTGAACAACAGTATGGTGGTCCGTAGCGGATTCGCCATCCTCTTTGCGCCTACAGCCGCGATTCAGCAGAATGCGCAGCCCTACCAGTCACCGCTGAACCTTGCATTTACCCAGATCAACACCAGCACTCAGCCGGTTAATTCGCTCAGCAATCCGTTTTCCGGTGGTGTTCTACAGCCGGTGGGCAGAAGCGCCAACTATCAGAGCGTGGTTCAAGGGCAATCTGTGGTCACCTCCATTCCCAATGAACCCGCGACCTACGTCGAGCAGTGGAATCTCGATCTTCAGAAGGACCTCGGACATCAGACCTTACTCGATATAGCGTACGTTGCCAACCACGGAGTTCATCAGCAGGCCCCGGCAGGCGTCAATGACAATGGCTTCGGCCTGAATCAGATTCCAGACAGCGACCTCTCTCTGGGGCAGGCGCTGCTGAACCCTGTGCCCAATCCGTTCTATGGGTTGATCTCCTCTGGAAACCTGTCAGGCAAGACCATTCCCGCAGGGCAGTTGATGCGGCCTTATCCGCAGTATTACAACCTCAACAACCCCGCCAATACCGTAGCGAGTTCTACTTACAACGCCATGCAGGTCAAAGTGGAAAAGCGCTTCAACAAGGGTGGTGTTTTGCTGGCGGACTACACCTGGGCGAAGGACATAGGTACAGCCGATACACAGACCGGCTTTCTCGAAGGTGGAGTGCAAGAAGGGCAGTTCCAGGACTGGAACAACATCGGCGCCGAATACTCGCAGCTGAGTTACAACGTTCCCCAGCGCTTCGTTTTGAGTTACGTGCTCGACTTGCCGTTCGGCAACGGTAAGCGATTTCTGGCGCATACCAACGGGATGGTGGACAAAGCCATCTCCGGATGGGGCGTGGATGGAATCACGACTCTGCAAAGCGGCTTTCCCCTGGTGCTGACTGCACAGCCGACATTTATCAGTTCCAACTTTGGCGCCGGCACTCCCAGGCCCAACGTAGCGGCCAATTGCTCCAAGAGCGTGCCGGGTGGATCGGTCGCGAGGGTGAGTGGCTGGTTCAATACCGGTTGCTTCACCCAGCCCTCCAACTTCGGCTTTGGCAACGAGAACCGCGTCGATTCACAGCTCCGTGCCAGCGGTGTAGCGAACTCAGATTTCGCTGCATTCAAGGGAACGGCAATCAATGAGCGATTTAACTTGCAGTTTCGTGCTGAGATTTTTAACCTCTTTAATCGTGTCCAGTTCAGCTATCCGAACACTGTCTGCTGCAGCGATACCAATGCCTCGTTTGGTGTGGTGAGCGGCCAGAACAACCAACCGCGGATATTCCAATTTGCGCTGCGGCTGGTTTACTAGAGTCTTCACCCAGAAGGAGAACGATGAATCGCAGAGAGCTACTCAAGTCAGCTGCTGCCTCACTTCCTTTGCTCTCTGTTGCCGCCGCGCAGGAAGTTGCTAACAGATCCAATGGTCTCCCGCCGCTTACCATCAAGGATTGCAAGATTATCACCACCAACGGGGGCAGCCATTATCGTTGGATTTTCCTCAAGATCATTACCAGCGAGCCTGGTCTTTATGGCATCGGTTCGGCCAACAATAATTATGAGACCATGGCCGTGGTTGCCGCTCTGGAAGATTCTCTGAAACCGTGGTTGATCGGGAAAGATCCTGACCGAATCGAAGACCTGTGGCAGTCGGCACAGATGCGCACCTACTGGCGCAACGGCCCGGTGAACAACAACGTGCTCTCCGCCATGGATATGGCTCTGTGGGACATCAAAGGTAAGCGCGCCAACATGCCGGTCTACGAAATGCTCGGCGGAAAAGCGCGGGACGGCGTTCCCGTCTATGACCATCAGGGCGGCAAGACGAAAGAAGAGTGCCTCGACGCCCTGCAAAAGTCCCTCGCGAACGGATTCACCCATGTGCGGATCCAACTCGGTGGCTACGGCGGAGGCGGCTTCACCCCTGCAGGCCAAGGCAACCGTCCGGAGGGCGGGTACCAGGGCCCCGCGTTCGATGAGCAACAGCTGGTCGATACGATTCCTCCGCTCTTCGAATACCTGCGCGATAAGGCTGGCTTTGCGCCAAAACTGCTCCATGATGTGCACTCGCACTTAAGCGGCATGAACGCAGTGGAACTGGCGCGCCGGCTGCAGCCTTACCAGATGTTTTATGTCGAAGACATCCTCCCGCCAGAACAGATTGCCTACTACCGCAACATCCGCGAGATTTGCACCACACCTCAAGCGGTAGGCGAGGTATTTTCCCATCCCTTTGAGGTCATTCCGTTGGTGAAGGATCGCCTGATCGACTTCATCCGTTGCCGTGTGGCCGCGACTGGCGGTATTACTCCGATCAAGAAGCTCAGCACGCTGTGCGAACTTTTCGGTGTCCGAACGGCTTTTCAGGAAGGTGGCGAAAACGATCCGATCAACCAGATCGCGAGCTACCATGTCGACATCTCGAGCAGCGCCTTTGGGATCCAGGAGGAGAACCATTTTCCGCCGATCGTGCACGAGATGTTTCCCGGCATAGGGGAAATCCGCAAGGGTTATCTCTACGGCAGCGGCAAGCCGGGCCTGGGTGTGGACATCAAAGAAGAACTGGCGGCAAAGAATCCGTTAGGCGCCATCACCGGAGGTGGAGCGTATCCGACCGACCGCACAATTGATGGAACGGTGGTGAAACCGTAGGCGGCGCGTTTCTACCTGGGAAGGGTCCCTCCACTGCGCTACCCCGGATTTCCTGTGGACCTTGGTGGCGTTGGCAGATCTCATGCGCCTTTCCTTAAGAGAAAGGCGCACACGCGGCTTTGTCCAGTGCTGCGTGGCAGGAAATCCGGGTACGCTCCGGTCGGGATGACAATCCTGAGAAAAGGAGGGTGACAGGCGAAACGTCGACGTTTGAGCAATTCGTCGTCTGTCACCGCTTTGTTTGTATCGCTACTTCACAAACAGCTTGAGGCTTTCGAGATAGCCTTTTTCTCTCCACTTGGGACAGGTGTAAACCCTGCCCTCATCGATCAAAACGTCGATCGAGTTGAACCAGGCAATTTCGCCCTGGAGTTTGTCGAGATGAGCCTGCATGAGCTCATTCAGTTCCTGGATGGTGACACCTTCTGGATGCTGACGCATCAGACTGAAAACCAATTCGATGGCACGATCCTGCTCGGGAAATTTTCGACTGTACGACACGATTGCAGCTTTTGCCTCCGTTTTTCTCGCGCTACCTGCGAAGGGGGACACGTGGCCTGAAGCTCTTCCGGATTGTATTGGTCGCGAATAGGCGGGCCGGGCGCACAGACCCGTCCGATTTCGAACAACTCAACAAAGCAGTAAATCCAAGTATTGCCAATTTGATGCCCCCCTGCCCGCGAACCGGAACGGTAGCGTTCACATTCCCCGGAAGGAGCACACCACAGTTGTTTCCAAAACCTTTCAAAGACGTTTGAAACCCTTTGTAGATATGGAGCCCGCAGAGACCTTTAAGGCTCTTCAACCCGTATAGTGTCACAGAAGGTGATCCTCAAGCAAGGGGGTAGAAGGCATCTTTGCATCATTTATAGGTGCGAATCTCCGCAAATAGTCCTTGACCTGGGGAGCGCTTTCGGGGTGACCGATGAAGGCAATATAGCCGTCAGGGCGAATCAGGAAGAGGGCATCCGATGCGGGGCCGTAGCTTTTCCAGCTGTGCTCGTCCGGACTCGCAAATTCATCCTTCCGCGATGGCACAACGGGGCTGCGCAGGATCTTATACCGGGGAGCAAAGGGTTGGGTGTTTGTTGCGTTTTCATTTTCGCGCGGAGCCTGGGAAGTGAATTCCAGGAGAGTGAAGTGAGGGCTGCGGAAAAGATCAAACAGGCGCATCTCTTTCCCTAAATGGTCGCGCAGCGGGGCGTCCGGGGCGCGGTCTCCGGGTTGGAGAGTGGTGGAGAGCGAAGGTTCGCCCTGGGCCAAAGAGCTACCGCGATAGTTCAAGGCCAACTGGAGGAATTGCTGGTCCCTCTGAAGGGTCGCATTTTCCCGAAATGTTTGCCGATGAAGCTGGGTGGTCGCACCGAGCAGCCATGCGGCGATAGGAAGACGCTCCTCCTCATACGTGTCGAGCAGCGAATCGGACGCGCCAGCCAGGACCGCGCTGAGCTTCCAGCCGAGGTTGTACGCATCCTGCATGCCCGTGTTCATGCCTTGGCCACCGGCGGGCGAATGAACGTGGGCTGCGTCGCCGGCTAAAAAGACACGGCCTACCCGATAGCGGTCCACCATTCTTACATTGGCACGGTAGAGCGAGAGCCAGGTTGCATCATGCAGCCGAATATCTGACCTTCCGGTGCGCGCATCGATGATCTGCTGAACGCGCTCGAGGGATGGCTCATCCGGCTCCTGAGGAGAAATCTGGGCCTGAAATTGAAAGGCATTGGTGGAGGGAAGGGGACAAAGGGCGACCCATCCGTCTTGATGTTTAGGCCAGGAATGCCAGTGGTCGCGATCGAGTACATCCACCTGCACGTCTCCCACCAGCATTCGTTCGTCTTTCCAACTCTCGCCGTCGAAACCGACGTTGAGATGTTTGCGAAGAAAACTGCGACCCCCGTCAGCAGCGAGTACGTATAGAGTAGTGACCTTCCGGGTGAGGCCGTTACAAAGAAGGGTGGCGGTCACGACTTCTTCATTCTGGGCGAGATCAATCAATTCGGTCGCCAATTCGACTTTGGATCCGAATGCGGCGAGGCGCTTTCTTAAGATTTCCTCGACGCGCCATTGGGGAATGATCAGAGGGCTGGCATAGGGCACATCGGGGGTTGGGTGGCGGCCTTCGTGCATATCCTTGTCCCCGAGGACAGTGGCGCCGTCATAGCCGCGAAAGGGAAGGTGAAAGCGTCCGTTGGCAAGGATTTCGTCGACGATTCCCAAGTCATCCAGGACTTCGAGGCTTCGGGGTTGGAGCCCTTTGCCACGTGATCCGGCGAAGTAGGCGGCGGCTTTATCGACGATGCGAAGTTTGACTCCGCGACGGGCCAGATCACAGGCAAGAGTGAGCCCGGTTGGTCCTGCGCCTACGATCAGTACGGATATTTCTGCTGAGTGCTGGCCAGCGTTTGGCAAGGAGTGCCCCTCGGTATGACATGGTGGTACCCCACACCTGGGAAGAAATCACCCATGGTGCTGTGGCCATTTTAAGAGAAATCCTCGATTGCCGGCTTGGCAACGGTCCAGCATGGAGCGAAGGGCGGCTGCTCGGCTACGGATATGCATATGAGCAGGCGGCCAAGGCAAAGGTGACGCCGCGGCTTTTGCCGTCGATCGAAGGAGTTGGGCCGGTTGCTCCGCTGCTTGAACCGCTGCGGCGATGAGGGCGGTGGAGCGGGTAGACAGGAAGTCAGCCGTTATAGTAAGTAAAAGACAACGTCACGGTTACGTTCCGTCTGTCACCGAAAGGTCAGTTCACTATGCTGCCTCCGCGTAACGACTAATCCGATTCGCGATCCTCGTCAGAAGGTGGTCGGCGTGCCTCTCCTCACTTATGGTCTCATCCAGAAGCTCGACCTGCGACAGGTCTCCTAGAATCTGTGCAAAACGGTGGACATCGCCGTAGGCGGCAATCTCATAGCGTTCGACCCGTTGGGCTGTGGCAATCAAAGCAGCATCTCGTACCGATTCGTCGGACGCATCCTCGATCATTTCGTCACCCTCTTCGATGAGCGCCGCAACGGCCTTGCACTCTGTCGATTTGGCCCGTTCCGTAACTTCTTTGAGGATCTGTTCGACGCGCAAAACCTGAACTTCCGTTTCCTGGAGGTGAGACTGGAATGCCTGCTTCAGTTGGTTGTCTGTTGCTTTCTCGATCATCTTTGGCAGCGCCTCTTTCATCTGCTGCTCGGTCGAGAGAAGCATCTGCAATTGATTGATGTAGAGTCTGCGAAGGGTATCCAGGTTTGCTGAAAAGAAACTCATGCTCTCTCTCTCCACCTTTCGGATTTGGGCTTCACGTATACGGTTTGGGGCGCCTGCGTGTGATTCGATGCCGTTGACTGCTCCTCCTGAAGCGGGATATGCACGCCAGGGCAAAGTACGAACAGTTCCCGACTCTATTAAGCTCCGATGCAAGATAACGAAAAAGGAGGCCTAGGAATATTCGATCGTTGTCGACACTCTGTTGCCTCAGAACCGGTTAGTAACACGAAACGAAATAGGTCGATCACGCAAAAGAGAATCTGCGGCGAGGCGCCGTGGCCCTTGGGAATTGCTGCAGTTGGGAACGTATGTTTTTCGCGGTAAATGATGATCGAGAGAATTGTCCGATGAGATGTTCGCTGGCATTGCGACAATCCTGGTAAAGGGACGCGAAACAACTGACGGTCGTTGGCCGTGATTTATTTCCAAACCACCACGCCGACAACGGGTATGGCGACACGAC
>DASRRN010000294.1:0-3622 GCA_035695685.1 Acidobacteriaceae bacterium
CGAATGCCGGTCTCTTTAGTGAACTGCTCCAGTTCCAGGTTGCGCCGGTCCTGGAAGGTACGATCGAGCCAGGTTTGATCAATGAGTACCAGGGTGATCTCAGGAACCGGTTGAACTGGCCGCCGGCAAGCTTCTCCCGCACCAAGCAGGAAGGTAGCAAGGCCGGTGAGGAATGACCTTCGCCCGGCGCTCTGAAGAGACTCTGGAAATTCCGAAGAGGATCTCTTCGCAGCCGATTGGTCATCAGTGTGGCGCATGGTTCAGCCTCGACTGTGGGTATCAGGGCTGTAGCGAGCCTCAAGATCACGGTTCCTGTCCACTAGGGTTTGCCGCTCAAGCCGTTCGCGCTTGCTAAGTTCTAACCTTATTCCATGTGAGACTGCCAATTCTACCCTCAAATCTTGGCTTCTTGCGCGAATCCGGGAACGCCGGTTCCTTCCTGAGGGATAGGAACCGCGTTCCACTAGGTTCTGCAACTCGCGAATGTTGCCAGGCCACGAATAGCACTGGAAGGCAGCCATGGTTTCCTGAGGAATGCTGTCGACTTGCTTCCCCGTGCGGCGGCTAAACATCTTCACGAAATGCGTGACAAGAGCAGGAATGTCTTCCCGGCGCTCTCGGAGCGCCGGCAGCAAGATGGGGAAGACGTTCAGACGATAGTACAGATCACTGCGAAATTGGCCGCGAGCTACCATCTTCACGAGATTTCGGTTGGTTGCAGCTACAAGCCGGACATCCATTTTGTTTTGTGCGTGCGACCGCTCCCTAAATGCTCGAATTCCTGCTCTTGCAACACACGCAGCAATTTCGGCTGCAGCGCCGGGGGGATGTCGGCTACTTCGTCCAAAAACAGGGTGCCTTTATCGGCCATTTCGAAGCGCCCGATCTTCTGCGCGATGGCTCCGGTAAGGCGCCCTTCTCATGACCGAACAACTCGCTCTCCAGAAGGTCCAGCGGAATGGCTGCGCAATTGAGCTTTATAAGAGCGCGCCCGCAACGCTGACTGGCGGTGTGAATGGCGTGAGCAATGAATTCTTTTCCGGTACCGGTTTCCCCCTCGATGAGGACAGTCGCGTCTGTGGGGGCAACCTGCTCCACCTGGTGGAGAACAGATTCGAGGACAGCGATATTGCCGATGATCCGCTCGAACGTACGCTCGGCCTGATCCGGCCTGGGGTTCATGACCGTTGCATAATCTCCGACAGAAACCTCTACACTTAAGGCCCCCCACGCGACTGCAATAGTCGAGTTGCTCACATATCAAGTGCAGCCCGGACCCTTTTGAGCAACAAGTGATGATCGAACGGTTTTGTGAGGAACTCGACTGCACCCTCTCTCATCGCTCGAATTCTCATCCTCGCATCTCCATGAGCCGTGATGAAGATGATCGGAACATTGCATTCCTCTTCTTTCAACCTGGCCTGCAACTGCAAGCCAGACATCGTCGGCATACGGATATCAACAATGAGGCACGCAGCCCGAGTGTGCAAATCGGATGCGAGGAATTCTTCCGCGGATCCGAAGCACCGTGCGACCAGTCCAGCCGCTTCCATTAAGTCGCGCAGTGAATCTTGCATGGCCTCATCGTCATCAATGATCGCTATCAATCTGGACGTGTGGTCCACCGGCATGCGGCAAGGTTAACGTCATTGCCTCTCTTGCATCAATCAAACTTTAGGCTGACTGAACCAGACTTTAGGAGATTAGATCCTTACTATCGATAATCGGGCGCAGGAAGCATCGACCGACGCAAAGTCGGCTATGTGATGCATTTCAGCTTGTCTGCCATTCTGACGAGCTCGGGCAAGGAGTTAGCCTGCATCTTTTTCATCACCTGGCTCCGATACATTTTGACAGTGGCTTCACTGGTTCTGAAGGAGACCAATCCATCGTTCATGAGCTTTACCTCGGCACGATTGAAATCTGCGAGGCGTCGAGATTCGAATGTCACGAAACGAAGAAGTATCTTAGGCAACGAAGGGCGATGACTCCGCGACCTGGATCGGTAGGGTGAAATCAAAAGTTGCGCCCCCTCCAGAGTTGGCGCTTGCCCACAATTGCCCGCCGTGCGACTCCACAATGGAACGGCTGATGGCCAACCCCATGCCGCTGCCCTGCGGCTTGGTGGTAAAGAACGCAGAAAAGATCTGATCCGCCTTCTCCATTGGCAACCCCACGCCCGTGTCACTGACCGAGAACTGGAGTTGACCGTCCTGCAGTTCCGACTTCACCGTAAGCTCTCCGCCTGAGTCCTCCATGGCTTCGATGCCATTAAGCATGAGATTCATAAATACCTGCTGCAGCTGGACACGATCAGCCATGATTTCGGGTAGCTCGCCGGCAAGTTCCGTGCGCATGGCCACCGATGATCGGGTCGCCTCGCCATCCAGCAACGTAAGAATCTCCTGGATGATTCCGTTCACGTCGACCAACTCATGATGGGGAGGGGACTTCCTGTAAAACGAACGTATCCGATCGATGATTTCGGCCGCCCGATTCCCGTATTTGTCGATTTTGCTTGCCGCGGCACGAGCCCGATCAAAATTGGGCGGTTCATGCGTGAGCCATTCAATGCAGCTGTTGGCGCTGGTGATGGCGGCAGCGATGGGCTGCTTTATTTCGTGCGCCAAAGAGGCGGCCATCTCCCCCAACATGCTCACGCGATTAGTGTGTGCGAGCTCGGTCTCTAATTGACGTAGGCGCTCCCTCTCTTGTTCAAGTAGCTCCTGCTCGGTAACGTCTATCCCTGTCCCCACGAACCCTTGGAAAGGCACCCCTTCGGTCACCGGAACACCCACACAACGTACGTAGCGTATATTTCCATCCGGCCGCACAATCCGCTTCGTGAAGTCGAATTCGCAATAGTTGGCCAATATCTTTTGAATTTCTTGCTCCATTGCGTCCCGATCTTCCGGGTGTACGAGGTCCAAATATTCTTTTATTGTTGGTGGTTTGCCACTCGGATCGAGGCCGTGAATCCGGAACAATTCGGAAGACCAGTAATCGAATCCAGCCGAGTTGAAGGCCGAGCTGCCAGTGTGCGCGAGGCGCTGCCCCTCTCTGAGATAAAGCTCGCTTCGCTGCAGGGCTTCCCCGGCACGTTTGCTATCTTCAATGTCCGTGAGGGTTCCGTACCATCTGACAATTTTTCCATGCTGGTCCCGAAGTGGTACACCACGCACCAGAAACCATCGATATTCGCCGCCAGCGGCTCGACGGAACCGCGCCTCGTCTTCGAAAACCTGACCGGTCGCAACGGACATGCGCCACTTCTCGGAATGGCGCACAAGATCTTCGGGATGGATCGCACGCTGCCAACCTACACCTGAACTCTCCTCGACAGAAAGCCCGGTGTATTCGGTCCATCGTTTATTTACAAATGTGCTGGAGCCGTCAGGCAAGGCAGTGAAAGTCATCGCCGGAATTGTTTCCACAACGTCCCGCAGACGCTTTTCCTGACGCTTGAGCTGATGAATGCGCCATCGATAAAGTGCCCAAAGCAGCGCAATAAAGGCGGCGATGCACCCCAATTGGAACCAGTAAGTTTGATAGTAGGCCGGGGCGACGTTCAAAGCGATCGCAGTTTCTGGCCCGTTCCACAGCCCCTCGCTGTTGCTGGCGA
>DASRRN010000295.1:0-2881 GCA_035695685.1 Acidobacteriaceae bacterium
TTACCCGGCGTACAGTCTGCCACGCTCATGACGGAGGTACCGCTCGGGCAAACATTCCATATGAGGCTGACCTTGCAAGGTAAGGAGTACGGCGGTCATCACAGCCAGGATGATCTCATCACGACCAATTTCAGGGCCGTCAGTCCGGAAACGCAGCAGGTGTTTGGACTCAATATGCTGGCGGGCAGATACTTTGGTAACGGAGATACAGCTGGGTCGCAGCCAGTCGCGGTAGTCAACCGCGCCTTTGCCAGGCTGTATGCTCCGGATCCACAGAATCCTAAGTCGGTCCTGGGTATGGAACTTCTGAACATGCGCAAGGATCATAAAGCTGTAGTCGTGGGAGTGCTGGACGATGCCCGGCAGAGTTCGATCACACAATCGGAACCTGAGGCTGAAATTTGTATTCCGCAGATTGGGCCAGACAGCAATTCGTATCTTGCGATCGAGGGCAGCGCGATGGATCTCGCGCTGCGCACTGAGAGGCCCGCGGCTGCCATTGTTCCCGAACTGCGTTCGCTGCTTCGCCAGGCTAGCCCTGAGCTTTCGGATGCGACATTTACCAACATGGAGCAAATCGTCCAGGACTCGTATGGAAGCGAGACGCTGGCGGCACACCTGCTGGAAGTCTTTGGAGGAACCGCACTGCTGCTTTGCATTTCGGGGCTTTATGGGTTGCTCGCTTACGTCGTGACCCAGCGGACACGTGAAATCGCCCTGCGCGTAGCGGTCGGCGCGCAACGAGGACAGGTGTTATGGCTCGTGCTGCGGCAGGCCGGAGTCTTGGTCATCGCCGGAGTCATGATTGGCACGATGGTCGCGGTCGCCTCGGGGAAATTTGTCCACAGCTTTCTTTATGGGGTCGCAGAGCACGACGCACTAACGCTGACGGTCGTCGCTCTCGTTTTGCTGGTGAGTGGCGGCCTCGCTGCCTACTTCCCTGCCCGAAAGGCCGCGAGGGTAAACCCCATGGAAGCACTCCGAACGGAGTGAGCATAGTTCCGATCGGTCAACGTCCTGGAGTGAGTTGATGTCGCTGTCAAAGATTCGGCGAACGCTGTTGCCGATCGCAGTCATGGCGCTGGTTGGCGGATGCCTTGGCTGCGCTGTTCGTTCCCCCAGGAGCATCTACCAGCTCAGCAAAATCGATTCCGAATATTTTCTTCTTTCGCCGGATGCCGGCAGCACTTCGGGGGATCATCAGACGATTCGCATCCGTCGCCCCCGCGATATCGCAAATGAAAACAAGATGCCGGCAAGGGATTGTTCGATCAAGGGACCCTGGTTCTCTTTGTATTCAGACGCCGGAAACTCATCCTTCTGGATAGCGGAGACGCCGAGCACCTCCGCGTCCCAAAAGAGCGCCGGAACGATCGAGATGAAGGACCAGTGGCAGAGCTTTGAGCGAGCTCTTTATGGATTGCAGCAGAGGCGGTGCTTTGCGTCGCTACGCGAATACCTCTCGGTAAGGCAAAGAATCGCCGAAAGTGTTTCCGCTCCGGCCGCAGACACACTGTTCTATCGGTACGGCTACGGGCCCGGCGGATATGTTGACCTAACGCCAGGTATGCAATTGCAGATAGAGCGCGATTTCTTTGGCCCCCACACTCCCGAGCAGCCACCTCTTACCAATTATCGAGGCACGACCGTCACGTATTACAAGGTCTCGGGAGATGCCGGATCTGGAACGAAGCTTATGTTCCTTAAGACCGAGAAAAGGTCCATAGGAGCAACGACGCCTGAAGTGGATACCTCTGATGTGTCACTGGCAACAGAGTTCGCGGCCGCCCCTCGCTTACGACTTTTCCTGGAGGACCTCGAAGTTTCCGGCGGCGACAAGAGTCCCGCCATGCTCATCGGCGCGCCAATCGCCGAAGATCTGAATGACGCGACCCAGGCGATCGAAAGCGACCCTCGCCTCTCGTGCGAAGCGTTGCTGCGCTGGCATGTGACCTGTGCCTTCTTCCCTGGAGTAGTAACCGTGAGCCCGATGCTTCAGATTGTCGTTAACGGATCACCAACCTACGTTCCAATTGGTTCCCGGTTGTGGGCCGTTATCCCTCAAACGTCAAACGCCCACGGGCCAGCCGTAATGCGGACACTTCGGGTTCGACGCTGGTTTGATAACAAGGCCGTGGATTTACGCTTCGCACCCAATACTGACGACATCTCGCAGCTGTTTCTCTTCGGGGGAGATCGAATCACCTGGTCGCGGACTGCAGCAGCGAAAAGGTAGCGGCTGCGAACGCTCCAGCTTCTAAGCGGGTGTGGACCTTAGCATTCGCGACCAACCCCGGTTGCAGTATCTGTTGCCGTGGCCCTCTGGGATGCACGACATTGCGGAAGTTCCCTCATGCTTTGTGCTCAAGAACGATCACCCAATCACGGAAGATAGGGAATTCCGGCGGCTTCCATGTGCCGCTACTATCCGGGTGAACGTCTTCCATCGGTATCTCAGTTCCGTCGCTGGGATTGAAGAAAAAACCGCGATAGGTTGCCGCATCCAGCTTTTTGAATGTGACCGGCTTAAATCCCGATGGGCAAAAGGCAACAACGGCTTCTCCAGGGATCTGGCCGGCGAAGGATTGCCAGTAGTCGGTTGTGTCCCAGTGTGGTTCTATGAGATCGGGTTGCGGCTCGAGTTTCCACCAGGAGTACCGTGTGAGGAGACTCTTTGCCAATCCGAGCTGTCCCGATCCTGGGAGTTGAGCAGCGATGTCCCACGCGGGCCCACCCCAGGAGTGTCCATGCGGCGAAAGTCCGTAGGGTTGCTGCCGCGTATTCACCTGCCAAATGCCGTTAGCTCCGTACGTGTGTCCGCCCGTGCCACCCAAAAGGGCTGACCAAAACATGAAACGCTGTACCTCCTGCCGGCTCGCCT
>DASRRN010000296.1:0-8182 GCA_035695685.1 Acidobacteriaceae bacterium
CGAATCCCAATATTCCCAAGGGAGGAAGGGTACCCTTGACGGTTTCGGCCAATCGGCTGCAAGGCTATGAAGGCCCCATCGAGATTGAAATGAAAGGTCTGCCTGCCGGCGTCACCGCTGGTCCCGCCAAAATCTCCGCGGGAGAGGATTCGACCGTGGTAGTGCTCTCGGCCTCTGCGGATGCTTTCGCGGACGCGCCGCCGGCCGCGCTGGAAATACTGGGCCACGCGACCATTAACAGCCATGACGTTGCGAGGTCGGCGAACTTGAACGACATGCTGGACGCGGACATGCATCCAGAGTTGTCCCTGCAACTCGCCACCATTATTCCGCCGCCCGATGTGGTGGTGACGACGGACCTCAGGCAGGTCTCTCTTGAACCGGGGCAGCAGGTGACTGTGACCCTGCATGTCGAGCGACAAAATGGGTACAAGGGTCGTGTGCCTTGCTATGTCAAGAACCTTCCCCGTGGAGTTCAGGTGGTCAATATTGGCTTGAACGGCGTCCTGGTGACTGAAAGCCAAACCAGCCGCACCTTTACCCTGCGGGCCGAGGACTGGGTAAAGCCGATCGAGCAGCCAATCTACGTCGTAGGCGAAGTCGAGTCAGATTCTTCCACCAACCACGCCTCGCCTCCGCTGGAGCTGAAGGTCACGGGGCGCAAGCAGGCGCAAAGCGTCGCCGGCTCTCAAGCTGCAAACGTAAACTAGCGCCTGCATGGTGGAGCAAGGTGGCCCCGTTAAAATTTACAGAACTCACGACCGACCCGGGACAGACGGAACTGGTGCTTCGGATAATTAAAATCCCACTGTTATCGATTGGTAGCAACCTCTCGCCAACCGTCAGCTTTCCTCGGCAGGAGATTGACGCCCTGACGATGGTGCGTGGGCCCACCTCTCAGGCACGCGCAGAGGAAAGTCGAGAAGACGCAAGGGCCGCCTTCTCTCGCGGCGGCAATAATCGAGTCGAGTTCAGAATGAATGTCAGCTCAGAAGCAACGTGAATGAAGGTCGCCAGGAGCGGATTGAGCATCCCGCACGCCGCCAAGCCAATCCCGACCGCGTCTACGATGAGAGTTCCGTAGAAATTCTGGAAGATGATCCTGCGGCAGCTCCGGGCAATGCGCACCGTCTCCACGAACTTGTTGAGATCGTTTCCGATAAGAACCACATCGGCACTTTCGCGCGCTACGTCAGTACCCGCTCCCATGGCCACACCGACTGTGGCCTCGCTAAGGGAAGGTGCATCATTGATGCCGTCCCCCACCATGGCGACAGTGCGCCCCTTTCTCACCTGCTCGGTGACGAAGCTAGTCTTCTCATTCGGCAACAAATCGGAGTGTACATGGACTATGCCAAGCTCCTCTGCTACAGCATCTGCCGACACCTTTGCGTCTCCAGTCAACAAGACTATCTTAAAGTCCATAGCACGAAGCGCCTGTACCGCGGATGCTGCGCTTTCCCGTAATGCATCGGTGATCACAATCGAACCGAGGAAATGTCGGTCTCGCGCGACCAGGACCTCGGTGCTTGCGCCTACAGTTGGTCGCTCCGGGACGGGTATCACGAAATCTTCAAAGAAAGCACGATTGCCCACGACGATCGAGAATCCATCGAGTATGGCGACTACTCCCCTGCCCACTTGGTATTCAAACGACGAGGGCTCCTCAACCGAAATTCCTTGTTGCTCGGCGTAGCGAACGATCGCGCGGCCCAGAGGGTGTTCGGAGTTCCTTTCCGCGCTGGCAGCTGACTCAAGCAGTATCTGCGTGGAAATCCCAGGAGCCGTGCGCACCTCCGAAACCAATGGAAGTCCGTAAGTGAGAGTGCCCGTTTTATCGAGGAAAACCGTTTGCAACCGTCCCAGGGCCTCGAGATAAATCCCTCCCTTGATGATGGCCCCATGTCGTGCTGCCCTTCCAATGGCTCCCAGGATGGCAAGCGGGGTACCCGCGGCAATGCCGCACGCGCCGGCCACGATGATGACCGAGATGGTCGAGCGGATGTTGTGAGTGATGAGAAACGTAAGTACCGCAGCACCCAGGGCAAAGTAAACCAGGTAGCCAGCAAGGCGGTCCGCTGTCTTCTGAATCGGCGCGCGTGATCGTTCTGCGTTCTCTACCGCTTCGATGATTTTGCCGAAGGCGGTGTCTCTACCACGGCGCTGGGTACGGACTTGGAGTGTCCCTGTCTGGTTGATGGTGCCGGCATACACCTCACTTCCGATCCCTTTCTCGCTTGGCATGGGCTCGCCAGTAATGGCTGCCTGCTCCACATAGGAATGTCCGCTGCTCACTACTCCGTCCACGGGTATTTTGCTGCCCGGTCGAATGAGAACAATCTCCCCTGGAGTGATACTCCCGGTTGACACTTGCTCGATGCGGTCTCCGCGAACTACGCTTGCCGTTTGCGGCAGAAAATCAAGCATCTGGCGGATCGCGCTACGCCCGCGGCCCACAGTCAGCCCTTCGAGGATTTCTGCTGCAAGAACAAAGGCGGTGATGACCAGTGCGGTGAAGAACTCGCCGATCGCAAGCGCAGAAACGAGCGCGATGGTCATTGAGAGTTCCATCGTCATGCGACGTTCAAGAATGTTTTCCAGGGCTTCTTTGAAGATGGGATAGCCACCGATCAGCGTGGCCGCCAGACCGATGACGCTGACGCGATGGAACGGTTCCCATAGATGGAACCAGACTGCCGCTGCCGCGATTGCTACAAAAATGACGCGCAAGATTTCCATGAGTTCAAAGCCGTGCTCGCGATCAGGGCGCTTATCCTCGCTGTGCTCATGTTCCTGATAAGAGTCGCTAAGAGGTGCACCCGTGGGTTCAGGAAGATGAACTCCTGCATCAGTCGGGTCGCTGAGTCCAGTCCGCGTTTCGTTGTGGTTCACAACCGCCATACCGCCTCCAACCGCTAATTGAAATATCGCTTGACCACTGAGATCAATTGCTCCGCAGCCTCAAGCTGCGAGGGAAGAGTCTTCTGTCCGGGAGAAAGAACATGGAACCGAAGGTGCCCCTCGATCAGCTCGGCCATCAAGCCATTGAGCGCGCCCCGGCAAGAAGCGACCAGCTGCAAGATGTCCTCGCATTCTCCGTCTCCCTCGACAGCGCGTTCAATGGCTTCGGCTTGTCCTTTGATGCGACGAATACGGGACAGCATTTTTTTCTTGTCTTTCGTAGTGTGGGACAGGATTGCCTCCAGATAGGTGATGTATACTCCACTACATTATATATTCCCAGAATCGATTGGAACATGCAGATGCTGGAAACAAAGCGTCGGGTGATCGGCCAGATGATCGTATGCCAGGGTTGCTGCTGCGGGTCGACGCACAAGGACCGGCCGGAGGTACCGGTAGAATGGTTGAAGGCCGAATGGCGTAGACTTGGTTTGTTGAAGCGGGTTCAGCTTTCTGTCAGTGGCTGCGTTGGCCCCTGCGATCTGCCGAATGTAGTGGTCGTGAGCTCTGAGTCAGGCACCCAATGGCTAGGTAACATCACTCATTTCAATCAGTACAGACAGCTGGTCGATTGGGCGGCCCGCTCGATGGAAGCCGGGCGCCTTCTGGATCTCCCTGCCGAGTTCGAGGATCATTTCGTTCAGCCCTGGCGCTGATCCTTCTGTCAAAAAGAGAATCTAGCGAAGATCGGGGCACATTGAGGCGAAACGACAATGAAGACGAGCAAAACAAGTTGTCGAAAGACTAAGGAATATTTGGTCGATTGGCTCGGTCGTCGGCCGGTTTTGCCCGAGGTCCGCGAACACTTCGTGTCGTGTCCCGATTGCGCGTCAGAACTTGCCTCCATGGAATCAATGATGAGGGTTCTAGACGAGTGGCGGGCTCCAGATCCGGAGCCTTTTCTAGACGCGAAATGGAACGCACGCTTGCGTTTGGAGAAGGCAAGTGCTCTGCCTGGCATCTTTGAACGACTGCGCGACTGGATCGACTACGGCACTAATCTTCACATTGGTCGACTAGCCGCCGGTGCAGTTGCGACGCTGCTCGTCATCGGAGCCGGCACCTTGGTTCTGTTCAACAATCCCCCGCAGCGGGTTGAGGCGTCGGACACCGTGCGCGATTTGCAGTGGTATGACAGCAACGCGCAATTGATCCAACAATTGAGTTCTTTAGATTCCGACGACGACAGTTCAAGCCCGCCTCTGGACAGTTCAAATTGAAACATCCATTCAAACAAGTGAGTTCGCTTTCGCATCACGGACTGAACGCCTGCGCGCTGGGCCAAGCGTGAATCGGAAGACGCTGAAAGTCTGTCAGGTCAAGGTTTACCGGCGCCATCGGACGATTTGCGACGAGGGGTCATCGCGGTCATTCCGCGAGGTTGTGACTTTTTAGATCTTTCCTGCTTGCCGCATATCCAACTAGCTGTATTGCAAGCTCCCCAACAAAGGCGTCATCCTGAGCGAAGCGCTTCGCAGATCTGTCACATAACAAAGGGCTTTATGGCGCGGAGTCGAAGGACCCCGGCGATGCTTGTTGGCAGGTGCTCTTCGGAGCTTTCCGGCCACAAACTACAAGGGAAATTAAAAAGTCACAGCCTCCGACCGGAGCGGTAGCGTAGTGGAAGATCTGCGGTTTCTTTTTCTCGGGCTCCTGCACAGCCTCTAACCTTCCAATACCTCACGTCCACGTCCTTGACATTTTTAACTATCGTATTACTATATGTTGCTATGAAACATATGGGAACCCAGGCTGACCGGGAATGGAAAAAAGGCAGCGCGGAGCTGCTGATTCTTTCCCTGATCGAGCATCGCGCCAGGCATGGTTATGAGATCAGCAAGCTAATCGAAGAACGCTCCGAGGGGGTGTTGAAGTTCAACGTGGCATCGTTTTACCCCCTGCTTTACCGGCTGGAAAAGCGCGGCTTGATTGCCGGCCGCTGGGTGGAGAAGGCTGGCCAGCGACGGCGGCGTTACTACCGGTTGACGACCGAGGGGAAGCAGATCCTGAAGACACAACAGGCTACCTGGCTCGATTTCGTCAACGCGATCCGTCGCATTACGGAGGCGGAGAATGCCTGACTGGGCAAAGGAAATCCGAGCTGCGATTGCGCCGTTGAATCTTGAGCCGATGCAGGAAGCAGAACTGGTGGAGGAGTTGAGCCAGCATCTGCGCGATCGCTACGACGAGATGTTGGCCGGCAGAATGGACACCGAACAGGCTTACCACTCATTGCTCAGGGAATTAAATGACGGCGCCCTGGTTTCTGAATTGAGAACAAGCCTGCAGGCGGCGCATACGCCATTGCCGGTTGGCAAGCATGAGAGGGAAGGACTGTTCACAGGAATTTGGAGCGACCTGCGCTTTGGCGCGCGGCTGCTGCGAAAAAATCCGGGATTCGCGATGGTGGCAATCCTAACCCTCGCGTTAGGCATCGGCGCGAATACCACCATCTTCCAACTGCTGGATGCAGTACGTTTGCGCACCCTCCCGGTAAAGGCTCCGCAGCAGCTGGCCATCGTTCGCATCGTAAATTCCCCTCATTGTTGTAGTGGAGACCACTACTCACCCAATGCCGCGCTCACCGGCGGCCTCTGGAACCTCGTACGTACTCAGCAAAAGGCGTTCTCCGAAATCGCCGCATGGGCCCCGGGCCGGTACAACCTCGGCTTGGGTGGCGAGGCCCACTATGCGGACACACTGATGGTGAGCGGAGAATTCTTCAACGTGCTTGGGGTGCAGCCACTGCTGGGGCGGCTGATCGCTCCCGCGGATGACTACCGCGGCTGCGGCGCCCAGGGGGCGGTCTTGAGCTACCCTTTCTGGCAGCGCGAGTATGGCGGACGTTCCGCGGTGCTGGGCAACAAACTCACACTGAATGGGCATCCGTTTCAAATCGTGGGCGTCGCTCCCGTCAGCTTTTATGGCATGGAGGTTGGACAGAAGTTCGACGTTGCCATTGCCATATGCAGCGAACCGGTCTTTTCTACTAAGGGCTCGTTGATGGACAATCCTGTTGCGTGGTGGATAGCGACGGTTGGACGATTGAAACCGGGCTGGACGGTCGAGCGGGCCTCAGCGCAGCTGGATGCGATCTCTCCGGGAATCTTTGCCGCAACGATACCAGGTCAATACGATGCCTTTGAAAAGAAAGATTACCTGTCGTTCCATTTGGGAGCGTTGCCTGCGGCCGCCGGTGTTTCCGGGCTGCGTCGCGACTATGAAGACCCTTTGTGGCTCCTACTGGCATTGTCTGGCTTAGTGCTGCTGATTGCCTGTGCAAACCTTGCCAACCTGATGCTGGCGCGGGCCAGCGTCCGGCAACGAGAGATGGCGTTGCGGTTGACGCTGGGGGCATCTCGTTCGCGCCTGATACGCCAGCTGTTGGCGGAGAGTCTGCTGCTTGCGGCTTTGGGAACGATCGTCGGCGCAGTCCTGGCGCAAATCTTAAGTGCTGGATTGGTAGCCTTTCTCAGCACACAGCAAAACCCCATCTTTGTTGAGTTAACACCGGACTGGAGGGTGCTCGGCTTCGCCGCCGCTTTGGCGATTCTTACATGCATCCTGTTTGGGTTGACTCCGGCGGTTCAGGCTTCGCGCACCGATCCTGGAGTCGCGATGAAGGCCGGTGGCCGCGGAGCGACCGCAGGACGCGATCGTTTTCTGTTACGGCGAGCGCTGGTGGTTTCCCAGGTTGCGCTCTCACTTGTACTGCTGACAGGTGCGTTTCTCTTCGTGCGTACTTTTCGCAATCTAACAATGCTGAATACGGGCTTCCAGCAGGACCACATTCTGATTGCCAATTTCGATTTCTCCCCACTGCATTTGCCCCAGGAGAACATGATGGTATTTAAGCGCGAGCTGATCGCGCGCATGGAGGCAGTTCCGGGAGTCAGGTCAGTTGCTGAGGCGCTGGTCGTTCCCATGAGTAATAGAGGTTGGGATGACAACATCGATATTCTCGATGGCCCGCAACGACAGGACGTAACGTTCAACCGGGTTAGCGCCGGATACTTCCGAACCATGGAGACACCGCTGCTTGCGGGGCGGGACTTCAACCAGACAGATACGCCTCAGTCACCGCAGGTGGCGATCGTCAACGAAGCATTTGCCCACAAATATACCGGCGGCGCAAATCCGCTAGGAAGAATATTTCGCCATACAGATCAAAATCAGACCTATCAGGTCGTCGGCCTGGTGAAAGACACCAAATATTACGAGTTACGCGAAAATCCGGTGCCCATTGTATTCCTTTCGTTTACCCAGGCGAACGGACCAGACGAAGTTTCCCAGCTGATGATTCGTTCCGATGAGCCGCTGCTTCCGCTTATCTCTTCCATCAAGCGCGCTGCGAAGGATATCAATCCGTCGCTGGTTCTGACCTTCAGCGTGCTCAAGACACAAATTCGCGAAGGACTGCTTCGTGAGCGGTTGATGGCTACGCTGTCAGCTTTCTTTGGTGTTCTGGCGACGATTCTGGCGATGGTGGGCCTGTATGGCGTGATCTCGTATATGGTGGCCCGGCGCAGGAATGAGATCGGTGTGCGCATAGCGCTGGGAGCGAACCGTAACAATATTCTGCTTATGGTATTGCGAGAGGCTGCGATTCTGCTGGTGATTGGCTTGGGGATAGGGACAGGGCTGGCACTGGCTGCGGGAAGCGCCGCCGCTTCTATGCTCTATGGGCTGAAGCCGAGAGATCCGTTGACGCTCGGGGCCGCGATCGCGGGGATGGTTGTAGTCGCGCTGCTCGCCAGCCTGTTGCCCGCACAGCGAGCCGCCACTGTGCATCCCATGGAAGCCCTGCGAGAGGAATGAGCCAGTGGACGCGTCCAAATTAGCTTTTTCGATCCGGCGATTTGGACAGCACTTGCTAAAGATAAACCAGGCGTCAAGTTGTATCGGGACTAGTCCCGAAGGGACGGCTGAAAATAGCCCAGCACGCAGTGCTGGGTCTGGAGTTTCTACATATTTCAACACCAGGGGGGCAGGCAGCGGACCCTAGGCGCCATAGTTTGTGACAGGCTACAGCATGATCCGTGCCAGCCCCGGACTTCAGTCCAGGGTCAAACCCGCGAGAACGCTTTATCTTGCAAATACCGGGCTTTAGAGTCTGCGTGAGAACTCGAAAATCACGCAATATTCGTATTGATTTTGGGTACCTATCAACACACAATCGTATTGATTTTGCCCGAAAATCTTGGCTCTCACGCAGACACTT
>DASRRN010000297.1:0-10627 GCA_035695685.1 Acidobacteriaceae bacterium
TCGCCGCGAGCCCTTGCCGAGGCTCTCGAGAAGAAACAGGCAGAGCATAAATCCCAGCATGCTGACGCAAGCCGACCCCATGTGGGCGCGCCATGCAGGAAATGGACGTAGGCCCGCGTCCCCGTAATCCTTGATGGCGCCGTAAGTGACCTCTGCACAATAGAAAGTCCCTGCTCCAATCAGCAATGATACTAAGAGGGCGACGGGTGTGGAGGCGGGCGTGGTCGTCTGCTTTCTGGGCCTGGTCATTTTCCGATTTCCAGTTGATGAAGGCTGGCGACTATCCAACAATGGTTAATACGGGACAAGTCGCATGGACGATAAGCTGAAAGGCACCGGAGGTACGGGTCTTGATGCCGAGATGAGAAGACTTTCGGATGCCGAGCACTAACAAACCGACCGATCGTTCTTGTATGTGTTCGAGAATCTGGCGGTGCGCCTTGTCGACCTCTACAAAACTTCTGGGATTGCAGAAGTCCTTTGCCTGGTCCGGCACAAGATTGTCGAGTTCGCGATAAAAGCGGCTTCTGATTTCGCTCAACCGGTCGGGATGATCGATAGCTTCTCGTTGCACGACGTGGAGCACGTCAAGGTCGGCGCGAAAGGCCTTGGCAAAGGAGACTGCATAGATCGCCGCACGCGCGGCCGCGGGGGTCAGATCGGTGGCGTAAAGAATGCGCTGGAAAAGCCAGCGTTTACCTGCCGCTGACGCAACCTGGGGACCAACGGTAAGAACCGGCCACGAAGTGGATCGGAGAATGCCTTCGGCAACGGACCCTATGATTTCCCGGGCTAACCGTTCTGCCCCGTGCGTTCCCAACACAACCAGTGAGGGCGCCATCGCAGTGGCGAGACCGGGGATCACCCGCTTCGGATCACCTTCCAAGAGAACGGGTGTCGCCTTGAGGGAACCATGGGACAGCGCAATTGCTTTGCGCGACAAAAGGAATTCGAGATCTTTCCTTTGTTGGCTTACCAAGGATGGATCGATCTCCACTTCCATGGCAGCCTGAGAAAGAGTGAACGCGTGCGCAACCATCAACGCCGTCGCGAAATGCCTGGCGAGGAAGGCCGCGTAAAGGCCTGCGTTCTGGGAAAAGACGGAAAGATCCGTTCCGTAGACAACGGCGTTCAAATCGAGCTCGGGCCTTTCGCCAATCACGGGCATCGAAGGCACCGCCCCTGGATAAAGACGCCGGCCTTTTCCGTCGCCGGGGTGTTGAAGTTCTCGATCATGGGGTAGCGCCAATCTGATAGTTGAGGGTCGCCAGAGTAAGACGGTATTGATATTGCGCATTGGCGTTGCCGATGGCGGCATCGGTTTGCTGGAACTGCGCCTGGCTGAGTTCCACGATGGAACTCAACCCCAACTGATAGCGCGTCTGAGCCAGAGTCAATGCGAGGTTCGCCTGTTGCAACAACTGGGCGGTGACGCTGACCCGCTGGAATGCTGTATTCGCCGCCAACCAGGCGGTACGAACATCGCGCACAATGCGATCGCGCAGATCGCGGCTCCTCTCTGCGCCGGCTTGAGCGCGGAGGGCCGCCTCCTTCGCTTCGGCGGAATACAGGAAGCCATTGAAGATGGGAATATTCATGTTGACGCCGATGCCTCCCCACCAGTTGGAGTTGTAGTACTGGGCGGGACGAATGGGCACACTCCCGGCCGTTCCCGCGGCGCTGATGGTGGGGAACATCTGATCGCGCTGCGCATGGCTGAATTTAACCGCTGCCTGCTGGTCGTAATCCAATGCCTGCAGGTCGGGCCTTTGGCGGAGTGCAAGCTGGGTCAGCGCTTCGACGTCCGGAGGCGGCGGCGGCAAGGGTGTAGTCTCGTCCTGCAATTGATAAACGACCTGTCTATCCAGACCCAACACCGCGTCCAAAGCCGCCATGGTGGAATCGCGATTGTTCTGGGCATCCAGAAGCAACAATTTGGACTGCGAGAGGTTAACGTCGGCGAAGCTCAGATCAAGGGTTGACTTGAGATTATTCTTTGTCATCTGGTTGACCTGGGCTTGCGTGGTCTGCCTGGTTTCGACATTCTGCTGGGCCACACGCAGCAGCGCCTGGGCTTGCTGTGCGTCGTAGAATGCCTGGTCGGTGGCGGCGACGATGTCTTCCGTGGTGGCCAGGGTGTCCGCGTTCTGAGCCTTTTCCTGGAGCTTCGAGGAAGCAATCAGATTTCTGGTTCGTCCAAAATCGGTGATCAACTGGGTGCCGCTGCCACCCGCGGCCGCGTGTTCGAAGAGGCGCGACGCGGTGATGGTTCCGGCGGAGAGACGCGAGCCATCTTCGGCGTCCACAGCCGTGATGTTGCCGGCGACAGCGGGCAACTCGGCGGCTCGCGACTCGCGAACCACCTGGTGCTGAGCTAATGCGAGCAGGCGGGCAACGCTGATCCTGGGGTTGTTCTTGATGGCCAATTGTTCGGCTTGCGCGCGGCTCATGGGTGGAAGGGAGCCGGCCGGCTGCGCCGGCGCTGAGTTGGCGGCTGTCGGCGGCATAGGAGCGTTCGATTGGCCGGCCTGGGCGATGAGACGGATCTGCGGAGCATCGGGCAGCGATGCATTGGTCTTTAGCGTCTGGGCCGCAGAGCCGGCTGCGCAGCCGAGCAAGGACAGGGCCAGTAACAAATGATGACGCGGATTCGTTTTTCTTCTCGACATTCTCAATGCCTCTTGTGCAACTGCATTCTTGTTCTCCCGCCGGCCATGGACGACTGCACACACGGCGGGGACCAGGAAGAACGTCACCGCGACGGATACGTGGAGTCCGTCGATGATCGGGCGCCCGGTGAACGAGTGAGCGTCGTCAGGCATGAGCGCCTGCCTGCCCGGCCTGAGTTTGCTTACCCTTGCGGTGGATGATCAGGTAAACGGCGGGGACGAGGAAGACCGTGGCAACTACCGAAACGGCCAAGCCGCCGATGATCGCGCGCGCCAGCGGCGCGTATTGCTCGCTTCCGGCCTCGAGACCCAACGCCATCGGAATCATCCCCAGCAGCGTGGCCAGCGAGGTCATCAGAATCGGACGCAGGCGAATCTTGCAGGATTGCACGACCGCATCCGAGATGCTTAAACCCTGTTGATGAAGATGCCCGGCGAACTCCACGATGAGGATGCTGTTGGACACTACAATGCCGGTCATCATGATCACTCCCATCAGGGACATCACATTCAGGGTGCTACCGGTGAGCAGCAGGATGATGAGCACACCGGTAATTCCAGGAGGAATGGCCATCAAGATGATGAACGGGTCGACGAAGGAGGCAAACTGAGCCATGAGGATGAGATATACGAGCACGATGGCGAGCACCAGACCAATGCCGAAGCGGAAGAACGATTCGTTCATGCTGACCACGCTTCCGCGGACGGTGACGCGGATGTTCTTCGGTTTTTCGACGCCGGCAACGATCTGGTTGACCTCGCGGTTCACGTGTTGAAGCGCTTCTGTCGATGGCATCACGTAGACGTCGATCACGCGCCGGATCTGATAATGATCCACTTCGGTGGGGGTGTTGATTTCCTTAATACCAGCGACCGATTGCAAGGGGGTGTACGAAGCCTGGGTGTCGGCGCGCAGGGGAATCTGCTTGAAGTCGTCCATGCTCATGTGGGCGATCTTCTGGTCGAAGTACTGCACGGTGAGCATGTAGTTATTCCCGGTCCGGGGGTCGATCCAGTAACTGGGCGCGACCATGCCGTTCGAAGTGAGTGCGGTAATGACGTTGTCTACGATCTCCTTGGGCGATAACCCGATCAGGCTGGCTCGTTGGCGATCGATGTCGAGGGCCACACCGGGATAACGCAGGTTCTGAGGAATCAGCACATCGCCGACATCTGTGAGCCGTTTGACCCGGGCGGCGATGTGGCTGGCAATGGCAAACGACTGATCCATGTCGTTGCCGCTTACCTGAATATCGATCGGCGCCGGCAGTCCCTGGTTGATGACGGAATCGACCAGTCCTCCCGCCTGGAAGTAGGTGCTCAACTCAGGCATGTCATTCGCGAGCTTTCTACGCACGCGGGCCATGTATTCGTAGCTTCCGATTTCGTGTCCCGGCTTCAGGCTCACCTGCACAAATGCCGTATCCATGGACGAATTGCTGGTATAGATGGCGGAGAGATCGGGAGTAATTCCAATATTGGAGACGATCATATCCAGGTCGTGGGGACGAACCACATCGCGAATCTCCTGTTCCACCTGAGCGACGTAACGGTTACTGAGCTCGATGCGGGTTCCACTGGGACAGTGGATGTTAATCACGAATTGACCTGGGTCGGTGCGGGGAAAGTAGGATCGGCCGAGCAACGGAAATAAGGCAAAACTGAGAAGGACGACGCCGAGGATGCCGAAGGTAGTGGCCACTGGACGCAAGATGGAGCGATTCACCACGATGACGTACTGCTCCAGCATTCTCTGGAACCAGCGGTTGAAGCTGCCAATGATTCTCTGGAAGAAGGATTGCTTTGGCGCTGGAGCCAGAACGGCCGCGCCATCGGTTTGCACAACTTGTTCATGTTCAACGTCAGCGGACTTGATAAACCGGGCGCAATAGAGCGGCACCACGGTCATGGCTACGCCATAGGAAGCAAAGAGCGCGAAGACAACGGTCAGCGCCAGGGCGGTAAAGAGATACCGGCTCACTCCGTAGAGGAGGGCAACCGGAAAGAACACGATCGCCGTAGTGAAGGTGGCAGCGAGCACGGCCAGTTGAACCTCTTTGCCACCGACCTCGGCCGCCACCTCGGGCGTGGCTCCCATCTCCAGATGGCGGAAGATGTTTTCGAGCACCACGACCGAGTTATCGATCAAGCGGGAAAAGGCCAGCGCTAATCCCGCCAGGACCATGATGTTGATAGAGCCGCCTCCGGCGCTGATGCAAATAAAGGCGGCGAGGGCGGAGAGGGGAATGGATAAGAGAACCGCGAAGGTAGCGCGTACGCTGCCCAGGAACAACAGGATCATCAAGGCGGTAAGAACCAGGCCGATGCCACCCTCGTTCATCAGGTTCCTGATCGCGGATTTGACGAATATCGACTGGTCAAAGACAACGGCTGTTTTGAGCGATGCGGGTATGTCGACCAGGTTCTTGATCGCCGCCTTCATGCCGTTGACGATGGTGATGGTGTTGCTGTCGCCGCCCTGCTTCAGGATCGGCACATAGACGGAACGCTGGCCATCGATGCGAACGACGTTGGTCTGAAGCGTCCCCGAGTCTTCCGCCTTGCCAACGTCGCCCACCATGATGGAGGCGTTGCCGACCGACTTCAGAGGGAGGTCGTTGATGAGCTCTGGTGTGGGGACCTGGCTATTGGCGTAGATGTTGTAGTCCTTGGGACCGATGCGAACATCGCCGGCGGGTAAGATGAGGTTGGATTGGTTCACCGCCCTGACGACGTCCATCAAGCTCAGGTTGTGAGCCTCGAGTTTGAGGGGATCGACATAGACCATGATCTGGCGGAAGCGTCCGCCATAGGGCTGGGGTACGGAGGCGCCGGGCACATTGGCAATCTGGTTGCGTACCTGGAACTGGGCCAGATCCTTGAGTTGGGTCTCGTTCAGCCCCTGCCCTTTCAAGGTCACCAGACAGACGGGCTGGCTCGATGCATCCATGCCGAGCACGACGGGAGGCAGGGTACCGGGCGGTAATCGGCGCAGATCGGCCATGGCCAGATTGGCGATATTGCTCAAGGCCGCGTTGGCATCGGTACCCGGCTTGAAATAGATCTTGATCAGGCTGACGCCGGTCAGCGATCGCGACTCGATGTGGTCGATGTTGCTGCCCAGGGTGAAAAAGCGTTCGAAGGTGCCGGTGATGTCGGCTTCGATTTGCTGTGGGGGCATGCCGGAATAGAAGGTCGCGACCACGACCACCGGGATGTCGATTTTCGGAAACAGGTCCACCGGCATACCGACGATGGCAGTGACGCCTACCACCATGATCACCATACAAATCATGATGATGAAGAAGGGATACTTGAGAGCGAACTTAGGCATGGCTACTCGTCCCCTGACTTTTCTTCATTCACGTCGAAGGCGGGCAACTGTTCAAGTCTCGGCTTTACGGTTTCCCCCACCTGGTAGTTCGACTGCGCTCCGGTGATCACGCGGTCTCCCTCAGCCAACCCATTCTTCACTTCCACCAGGTTGGAACCTTGCAAGCCGAGGGTCAGATTCCGCGTCTGCACGTGGTTCTGGCTGTCGACGATCAGCGCAGAAGATTGATTGCCGTTGGTGATGACAGCCTGCACTGGAATGGTCAAGACGTGGTCTCTTCGCTCCAACTCAAGCGTCGTGTTGGCATACATGCCGGGGGTGAGCGACAAGTCTTTGTTCTCGACATCGATTTCGGTTTGCATGGTTCGGGTGGCGAGGCTTATGTCCCGGGTAAAGCGAACCACCTTGCCCACCAGGGTACGGTGGACAGCATCGACCTGCACGTTGACCTGAGCCCCGACGTGAATGAATTCGACCGCATCCTCGGGAACGGGGATGCGCAAGCGGAGCAGGTTGCTCTGCGACAGCTTGACCACGGGCAGCGATTGAATGTCGGAAGAGGTGCCAGCCTGGATCAAGGCGCCGGTATCGGCATAGCGCCAGATGATCACGCCGTCGATAGGCGCGACGACCCGGGTGTAATCCGCCAGAGCGCTGACACGCTCGTTATCGGCGCCCGCCACGTCGAAGTTTTGCCGGGCGGCGCTGAGCGCGGACTTGGCTGCATCAATTTGTGCCTCCGTGGCCAAATCCTTCGATTGGGCATCATCAAGTTCCTGTTCCGCGATCAAGCCGGGTTGGGCGGCTGCTGCCTGTTTCAGCCGGGTGTAATTGGCATGTAGGGAGGCATGTTCGGATTGTGCTCGCAGGACTTCCTGCTGGGCACGGGCGATTTCGTCTTTCCGGCTGGCAACTTCCGCCACCGTACCCTTCAATTGAGCGCTCAGTTCCGGCACTTCCAGTACGGCCAGGACCTCGCCCTGGCGGACCCTGTCGCCAATGTCCACGTAGATGTGCCGGATGTATCCGGAGACTTTTGCGTGGACATCGATGACCTGATAGGGCTGGAATTGCCCGGCGAGATTGAGCGTATGGACGATACTTCCCCGCTTGACTGCGGCTACAGTTGCCGACGGAATTTCTGCGGCAGCAGCCTGCGAGTTCCTGCCCCTGGAACTGCACGCAATCACACTGGCGAGGATAGGCAGCGCCAATCCCGCCGCAAGAATCAAGGCGATTCGCTTTCGCATATCTGCAATGCACCTATTCGATAGATTGGTGGCCGGTCGAAGCCAAGGTGACGGCCTATCCCCGCGGGGACACGTTAGCCGCAACCTGGATTTCGGCGTAAACCGAATACTTTTGTTGGTGGTTTTACGAGAGAAGCCAGGTAAGCGAAGGAGGGGGACGAAAGAAGAAGGCGTTCAAGCACGGGCGGCAAGAAAGACGCCAAGGGCGCTTAGCTTCGCGCCGGAAGTGATGGAAGATCGGCATGACTCTGGAGCTCAAACCGAGGAAGGTCAAGGCGAGCAGACCGAACGGCAAAATTTGCGCAATGACTGGCCAGGCTTTGGTGCTACTTTCGAAAAAACCCTCAACGGCCGTTGCCTGTTCATTGCGGGAGAGCAGCTTGGCTTCGGGCATCTCGTGAGAAGAGGAGTGAGGTGGATCATAGAGAGAGAGCTTGTATTGCAGGCCCCAGGCGAAAACGGAAATCGCCAACCCCAAGAATACAAAGCTGAATCTGGTCAGTTTAGGACGATATTGGTGTGCGGCTCTCACGACCTCTTTTCATCATACCAGTCCGAATATCGAGCTGACCCTCCAGGGTCTGGTGCGGCAGACATTCTTTTGATAGCGCGGTGCAGGGAAAAGGTAGCCTGAATTATCTTTCACCCTTCATGAATTATCCCGCTGGGGAGTTGCTACCGGCATTGTGGAAGGAAAAATCGTTCTGGCCAAACCCCGAAATCGTCGTACGCTGATGCGGAGCGATGAGAGAGGTGTTTGTGAACTCAGTGGCCGGTCTGAAGGGGCGCGGCCTGCTCAGGGACACCACCCACCTGTCCATCGGACAGGGTTTCCGTCTGATCATTCAGGCGACCTACTTCGTGCTCATCGCTCGGTCGCTGGGACCGGACGCCTACGGCGCCTTCGTGACCGTGGTGGCGATGGCCGCTCTGCTCGGTCCGTTTTCGGGGTTGGGAACACCTAACCTTTTTATTAAGAATGTGCGCTCAGGCAAACGGAAAGCTGCGATCTGCTGGGGCAACGGGATTCTGGCCACCGTGCTTTCCGGAACCTTGCTTTCGGCTCTCGGACTTGGGCTGAGCGTGGTCCTTCACCTGAAGACAGTACCTTTGGTGGTTACGATCGTTTGTGTTTCAGACCTGATTTTTCTCAAGGTGACGGAACTGGCGGCATTCGGCTTTACCGCCCTGGACCAGATGAAGCAAACCTCCGTGCAAAGTGTGGTTGTCAGCCTGCTTCGGCTGGCCGGCATCGTTGCCTTAATAGTGACAGTGCATCCAGTTACTCTCCGCCTCTGGGTATTTATCTATCTGATTACTACCTTGCTGGGCACGATATATGCGGTGGCGCAGGGAGGGCGGTTATGGGGACACCCAGTTATTGATTTGGCGGCGCTCCGGGAAGACGCGGCTGAGGGGGTGTTCTTTAGCGTGGCCGGTTCGGCGACGACGGTTTACAACGACATCGACAAGATCATGCTGAGTAGGCTGGCGGACCTGGCCGCCACAGGCGTGTACGCCGCGGCCTATCGTGTGATCGACGTCACAATGACCCCCGTCCGCTCCCTCGCAGCGGCCGCCTACCCACAGTTCTTCCGTAAAGGGATGGGTGGGATGGCTCAAACCTATCCGTATGCTTTATCGCTGATCGCAAAGACCGCCATCTATGGTTCATTGGCCTCTACGGGACTGTGGCTGCTGGCACCGCTCTTGCCCCATGTTCTGGGTACCAAGTACGAGGCGGTGGTTCCGGCAGTGCGCTGGCTGGCGCTCATTCCCTTGCTACGGTGCATCCATTCCTTTTTGGCGGATGCGCTTTCTGGTGCGGGACTTCAGCGCGCACGTACCGGGATCCAGGTACTTGTGGCTTTGATCAACATTGCGCTCAACGTGGTTATCTTGCCGCAGTATTCCTGGCGCGGCGCGGCATGGACGAGTGTAGGCTGCGATGGATTGTTGGTTGTTCTGTTTTGGTCCAGTGCCCTTTACTACCACCGCCGGCAGCCACGGTGATTTGCCCTGGTCTTACCTACCCGGAAAGGGTCAGGATTCTTGGTGGCCGACGGATTGCAAAGTGCTATACTCTTTTCTCAACGTCCCTCTTAAGGACAGAATTCACTCCCAAAAGGCCCAAAGTGACCTGGAGTGAGTCCCTTTGCGGGCGAGTTAAAGAACTGCTGTTGTATGTGGTTTATTACTGCTGCTGTACACGCCTGATGAAGACAACACAATAAAGCATAGTCGCGACGGTTTCGTTGTGGGGGAGAAGCAACGTGAGTTCAAGCGGGTTGATTGATAACAATCAACAGTTGGATCACAGCGCATTATGGAATGAGTCGAAAGCAGACTCCGCGTTCATTGGCGGTCCAAGAGCCGCGCAGGTGATCATCGGCAATCGAGGGATCCACGCGCACCTGGCGGAGATTTTAGAATTGCGCCGGCGGTATGGCCGGGAAGATGATCTCACCACGGAGCCGGAATACTTCTTCGCGGTAAATACACTGACAAACAGAAGATGTGCGGCGGTGCTGATTCGCAAGGATCAGAAACTCGAAGCTTGCGTCCTGTTCTACGAGCATTGCAGATTTGGCATGGGGCTGGGACTCTTCCGAGGTGGAGACTACATCGGCGAGAGCCTGGTGGTTGCTCCCGAGGCGCTCGCGGTGCACTATGTGCATTTAGCGACCCACGCGCTTTTGAAGAAGTGGCGTGTTCATGGTGTAAGCATCACCATGAAAGCTCCTTCTGCCAGGTGTATCGAGCTGATGGGCCCGGCAAGTTACTTCAGAAGGTTTATCGGAAGTGAGGTTCAGCACAAGCTGCCGCTGGCGAGCACTTACGAAGGAATGCTGGCGAGCTTGGGACCGCGCACCCGTCGCAGCCTGGCGGGAAAGCGCCAGCAACTGGAAAAAAGCACCAACGTACAATTCGTGTCCGACCTCGATCCGGACCAGGCCCTTGAGGTGATGCTGGGGCTCGAAGCCAAGTCAATGCCACGACGTAACCGCGAGTTTTACCATGCCCGTTATCGCTTGCTACGGGCAAAATCGGACTTTTTTAGCATGGGGCTGCGATTGCCGGATGGACTCTGGTTAAGCCTGGTAACCGGATGGCGGCGCAATCGAGTGACCTATGTGGACCTGCAGATGAACGACATGAATTACAAGAAGGAATCGCTTTCAGCTGTGATGCGAGCCTACTTGTTGGAGCATGAGATTGCGCATAAGCAGGAGCTCATCAACTTCGTTGGCGGTTCTTCCTTGTTGCTGAGACGGTACTGCGAGCCGCTCGAACCGTGCAGCGACATTTTTATCGCGAAGCCTTGTCTGCGCTCGAAGTTCTTCGAGATGCTCGCCCGGCACGCGCAATCGGGA
>DASRRN010000298.1:0-9019 GCA_035695685.1 Acidobacteriaceae bacterium
GTGATCGCGCCATAGGCTCCGGGTCCGGCATTTACATTGGGATTTGGAAAACCAAGTTCCGGATGATTGAGCGCATTGAATGATTCAAAGCGAAATTGCATACCCAACCGCTCGAACTGAATGTTCTTGAAGAATGAGAGATCGAGATTGGCGACACCCGGAGAGCGCAACGCGTTGCGCGATGAGTCTCCGAAATAGCCGTCCGGTGGTTGAGCAAAGGCCGCGGTGTTGAACCATTGGCCAGTGCTCTTGTGAAACCCGGCGGAAGAAACGCCAGGGACAAGATCTGCCCGCAATGCATACGCTTCGTTCACAAATGCATGATCGTTGCCGGTGACCGTAAAGGGAAAGCCACCCTGTACGGTGGCGATCCCGTTGAACTGCCAACCACCGGCCAACGCATTTACCAGGCCTGTGCTGTTACCTCCGAGCAGCTGCCCCTGGCCAAACGGCAGGTTATAGAGAAAGCTGGCGACAAAACGCTGGCCCACGTCGTAGCTGGAGCGCGCGTAATCGCAGGGAATGCATTGGCTGTTTTGAGGACCATAGGCACCGAAGGCATCCCCGCTCACTGCGGCCGCGGCCGACTTCACATCCATCATTTTCGACCATGCATAGGCGGCAAGTAACGTAACGTCCTTGGCGCGCCGTTGTAACTTGATGTTCAACGCGTTGTAATTCGAATAACCATTCCACCCCTCATAAACCATCAGGCCAAGATTTGGATAGGGCCGCCGCGATTGTTTCCCGGCAGCGCTCTGGTTGGCCGAACTGTCAGGATTGCAGTTGGTGGTGGCGTTGCAAGGCGTTGGCTGGTTCAACTCCGTGCGAATGTTGAGATGGGTCGCTTTGTTACCCACATAGTCCAGGTTGAGAATCGTCTTTGGTCCAAGTTGCCGCTCGATGCCGAAGGACCAGTCCTGCTCGTAAGGGTTGAGCTTACGAGTTGCGGCGATCTGCAGCACGCTGTTCAGAAATGTTGCCTGGGACACTGGGCCGACGGTAAGAGGAGGAAAAAGAGAATCGGTATTGTTGATGGTTCCCGAGGTGCTGGTCGAAGAGGTGTAGCTTTGGGTTGGAGCGAAGGGGTACACGGCGGTTGAGGAAACGAACTCGTTGGTCTGGAATGAGTCGTAGAAGATCCCATAGCCTCCGCGAATGACCATGTTTTCGCCGCCAGTGGGACGAAAGGCAAAACCTAACCGTGGCGCGAATTGATCCTTCTGTGCAGGCCCCGGTCCGCGTTGACCGTTATACACATAGAGGCTGCCCCCATAATTCTGCACGATGAATTTATTGGCAACAAAGAGGCCTCCACCGGACGCCGGATTAAACCATGCCAGGTGGTTTTGCTCTTCGTAGGGGACGGCGGAGAATTCATAGCGCAAGCCCAGGTTCAGCGTCAGCCGTGCAGTCAGCTTCCAGTCATCCTGAAAGTAGGGCGCCCACGCTCTGAAGAGCAGGTGAGTTACATTGCCCACCGACACGTCTGAGACTGGTCCGGGCTGGGGCACCTGCGCTTTGATAGGAGTACCGAGGAGAAAATCGGCTAGCTGGTTATGGGTGAGTTCTCCGTCGAAGGTAAAGTTGCCTTGCGGATTGACCGTGCTTTGGCGATCCAGTTGGAGCGAGTGGTATACGAATCCGAACCCGATGGAATGCTTGCCATGCGTCCAGGAGGCGGAGTCGGAGAAATCCCACGTGGGCTGCAGGCTTCCGGTGGGCAGGTTCGGTGCCCCACCCGCGGAGGAGAGCGCCTGGGTTGCGCCGACAGGGTTGGAACTACTCACGCCTGAAGCAAGCGAAATGACCGGGTAATTCGCGTTCTTCATCCCGAAGACATTCTGAAAACCTAACTGAGTCACGTCTGCTTCGGTCATGATCGGCCCCTGGCGATATACCTGCGACTCGAGATACCCGAAACGCAGCTGATTCAGAAGATTGGGCGTGAATACATGGGTTTCCGTTATCTGGTAGTTCCTTACGACCTGGAGAATGTCCGTATTGCTATAGATGGTCGGCGCAGACGGCACGGTAACGTTCACGTCCGAGATGGTGGCGCGGAAGAAGGCCGAGTCTTTGCGCCCGAGGATCTGGTCAATGCGGTAGGTCTGCTGGTCTTCGTTTACATTGCTCTGCAGATTGGCGGTGTAGTTGAACGCGCTATTGCCAGACACATTTGGAGCAGGGAAAAAACCTCTGGCGATTGCCTGCTGCGCCAGGCGAGAGAAACGGCTTTGCGGAATGACGTAAGCCCCGGATGAGTTTTGCGGGAAGGGCAAGCCGGTATAGGGGTCGATGATGGTTCCAGTAGCAGCGTGAGCGGGGTTAAAGGAGGCGACTTGAAAGACACCGCCCAGTTCGGCGGCCGAGGGCACATTGCCCGTTTCTGTAACCGCCGAACGAATGCGCTGCCCTTCATAGTTGGCAAAGAAGAAGGTCTTATTGCGCCCGTCGTAGATTCTGGGAAGGATGACGGGGCCACCCAGGGAATATCCAAACTGGTTCTGCTTCAGCGGCGCCACGGGCTGCGGAATGCGATTGAAGTAGGAGCGGGCGTCCACCGCAGTGTTACGAATGAACTCAAAGGCGCTGCCGTGCAGGGCGTTGGTGCCTGACTTGGTACTCAGGTTGACCTGGTTGGCCCCAAAACCATATTCGGCACTGTAGTTCTTGGTCTGTTCCTTGAATTCCTGAATGGCATCGATGGAGATATCGAAGGCCGGCGTGCTGTAGCCGGTATCCGTGATCATGGTGCCGTCCAGAGTGTAAGCGTTCGATGCACTGATGCCGCCGCCAATGCTGATCGCGTCGCCCGCAGCGTAGCGGTACGTCGATTGCTCTCCCCCGGTTTGAACGGCTCCGGGTTCAAGAAAGAGCAGGCTCACAAAGCTACGGCCGTTCAGAGGTAGCTCGCTCACCTGTTTCTCGTTAATCGTTTGCGCCACCGCAGGAGTATCCGTATCGAGCGTGAGAGCGCTCGCGGCAACCTCGACTTTTTGTGTTGCGCTGCCGACATCCAGACGCAGATCGGCACGTACGGTTTGATCTACCTCAAGCGTGATGTCATTTTGTATCGCGGTCTTGAAGCCGGTGTGCTCCGCTGTGACGGAGTAGTGGCCCGGTAATAGAAGCGTCGCCGTGAAGTCACCGGAAGCATCTGTGGTCAGCGCCCTGGCCTCCCCGGTGCCCAGGTTTCTAACCGTGACCTTTGCGCCGGAGATCACAGCTCCCGTCGGGTCGGTGAGCCGGCCAGTAATACTGCCAGTCGTATTTTGACCGAACACGCATTGAACGGCGAAAAGCAAGCATGCGCAGAGAGCAAGCCACGGAACAAGGATTTTGAACTTCATCTGGGACCTCCGTCGTACTAAGCGAAATTGAATTTTTCTCGATCTCGCCCATTCTTGGAGCGCTAGCTAGTCTGAGATCACGGGAAGGCTAGTAAGCGGGTTTCTCCCTTGTCAACGTCGTGTGCAGTCAAGATCGCGCGCCTGCGGAAAGAAGACAACAACTCAACCTGCGAGCGGCGAGACGATCGGCCGCATTCTTGTTCTGAGCCGCGGAAATCCTGTAGATACAGGCCTGAATCACTTCGAGCCAGGACTGTGATTGCATGCCCGGTGAAGTTCGGTTGAGCCGTGGGTGCGATTGCGTCTGTTCCATCCTGCGGAATTGTCAAAACATACAAGGCGGCTGAGAGTGGGCATTCCGGCGCCGCTGAAGACGGACAAGCGAGGCGTGGTTCCACTGCATTTCATTCCGCCATGCGGATTCTGCCGGGGGAATCCAAGCGCGGTCATCCACCGGAAGTTCCCAATGGGCGCCGATAGTATAAGTTAGTACTTTGCCGGACGGGATGGGTGTTTTCGATGGTGACAAGAATTGCGCTGTTTGGGGCTGGTGGAAAGATGGGATATCGATTGGCCAGCAATCTCAAGCCATCCAGGTTCGAGGTTCGCCACGTGGAGCGCAGCCCTGCGGGCCAGGAGCTGGTACTGCGTGGTCTCGGTCTCCAGTGTGTTCCTGCCCAGGAAGCTCTGGACGGCGCGGCAGTCGTTATCCTGGCGGTTCCCGATACTGCTATCGGCAAGGTCGCCGCCTCGATCGAAGGGCAACTGAAACCAGGAACGATGATCATGACGCTCGACGCCGCGGCTCCCTTCGCCGGACATCTGCCGAAACGCGACGACCTGGTGTATTTCGTCACTCATCCCTGCCATCCGCCGGTCTTTAACGACGAGACCAATCTTGACGCCAAGCGGGATTATTTCGGAGGTACCGCGGCCAAACAGCACATCGTCTGCTCGTTGATGCAAGGGCCGGAGAGCGCCTACAGCCTGGGCGAGGAGATCGCACGGACGATTTGGGCGCCGGTCATGCGCTCTCACCGAGTCACGCTGAAGCAGATGGCGCTGCTTGAGCCTGGCCTCTCGGAGACCGTTTGCGCGACCCTGCTGGTGGTGATGCGGGATGCCATGGATGAAGTCGTCAAGCAGGGCGTGCCCCCGCAGGCAGCGCGAGATTTTCTACTCGGCCACATCAACGTCCTCGCATCTGTAATCTTCAAGGAGCGCGAAGGCCTGTTTTCCGATGCTTGCAATAAAGCAATCGAGTTTGGCATGCCGGCCTTGATGCGGCCAGACTGGAAGCACGTCTTTGACGAGGATGAGATTGCTGCTAGCATTCAGCGTATTACCTAATTCATCATTGATCGGCTGTCGTCCTTGTCCAGCGTAGCGCCTCGGCGCAATTACCTGAGATATCTCATCATCGTCGCTCTGGCAGGATGGGCGCTCGCGTCGTACGACGTCAACCTGCTGGTGCTGGCGCTTCCCGACATAGCGAAGGATCTGCACATTTCCGAAGCAGGCCTCGGGATCCTCGGCTTCTCTGTTTACGGCGCGCAGTTCTGCATCACTATCTGGGCCGGCTATGCTATGGACCGCTTGGGACGGCGCCGGATATGGATGTTCTGCCTCACCGGCACCGCACTCTTCACAGGTCTCACCTATTTCGTACAGGATTTCTGGCAGCTGGTATTGGTACGAGCCATCGCTTCCGGCCTGGCCTATGCGGAGCTGGCCGTTTCCATCACCATCGTCAATGAACAGGCGCCGGCGAAACATCGGGGTTTGCTTTATTCGATTGTCCAGGGAGGCTGGCCGCTGGGCGTCTTCCTGGCCTCGGGCGCATATCTTGTCTTCGGTAGATTTGGATGGCGTTTTGTCTTCTTGCTGGGCGTGCTTCCGATCGTGGCTGTGATCCTCGGCCGTTACTTTGTACGGGAGTCGGAACGCTTCGAACATGTGCAGAACGTGCGCAAGGCGGTTCGCGCTGGGGACCAGGCGGCGGTCGAGGCGCTGCTCGAGAAGCAGCACATCGCGGTCGAATTGGAAGGAGGAGCTTCGATTCGTGAGCTCTTTGCGAAACCCGGCCCGATCCGCCGACAGCTTGTCTGGCTATCGATCGTCTGGATCTTTTACGGCGCGAGCTATGTCGCGACCAATTTTTATATTGCCTATTGGCTGACAAAGTACAAGCACTTCAGCGATGCTGCGGCCAGCACACTGCTTCTGGCGTGCGGAGGCATTGGCTTTTTTTTCTATATTCTCGGAGGTTGGCTGGGGGAACGGTGGGGGCGGCGCGAGGTGATCATCGTCTCCGGGGTGCTGGTCGCTCCGCTCAGCCTCGCCTTTCTGCTGGCAGAGCAGAGATGGCTGGTAGTGGTGGTCTACTTCTTTCTCTCCCAGGCCACGAACGGTACGTGGTCGGGCGCCGGATACGCTTACCAGGGCGAAAGCTTCCCCACTCGAATCCGTGGCACCGCTGTGGGTTTTCTGAGCGCCATTCAGGTGATTGGTTTCGTCATCGGCAGCATTCTCTGGACCATATTGGCCGGGTTCGGGAAACCAGTGCTCACGTGGCTCATCATTGCTACTGGGGTGTCCCTCGGAATGTGGACGACACTTATGCTGCGGAAAATTCCTCCGGGCCAGGAGCTCGAAGCTATTACGGAGTAGCGACGGACGATTCTCCCCGCGACCCATCAAGGGGCCACGGTCCCCCCCACGGCCCTTTGGTAAGTAGAGCCTTCGGTCCGAGGGGGTCCGCAAAGCGGAATTTCAGCGGCTAAAGCCGCTACGGAAAAATCGCTGTACGAAGGGCACGGCTTCAGCCGTGCCGTCAACTTCTCAGCTATGCGCGGCTTTAGCCGCTGAGGTACGGCTTTTTGCTGCCGTTTCCACGACTGAGCGCGCGGGGAATGACAAAAAAGCGTACCCCAGGGGCTAAAGCAGGCTGCGGAAAAACCGAATTCTTTGAAGGGGACGGCCTTCAGGCCGTCCGTAAGTGATTGAAAATCTGTTCGGCTTTAGCCGCTGAGGGGACGGGTTTCGGCCCCCTGTTCGACCTTTTTCCGCAGCCTGTAAAGCCCTCATCAATTCGATTCGTGTACGGCACGGCTGAAGCCGTGCCCTTCGTACAAAGCATTTTTCCGCAGCCTGCAAAGCCCAATTCTCTTTCAACCCTTTATGGCCCGACTAAAGTCGTGCCCTGATACAAAACCAAATACCTACCATTCCGCATGGCGGAATTTTCTCGATTGTTCATTTTTCGCCCAGAGCAGCGGACACATTGCCTTGTCAGTTCCATATAGCGGAATTTAGGATGGCATGTCGGAAAAATAGGAATGCGCATGACGGCCGCCCCGGGAACCATCCGCGATTCGGAAGACCGCAAGGGGGACCGCAATGAGTCACAGACCGTGTTGCGCGCCTGCGAGGTTCTCAAAGCATTTCGCAACCCCGGCGAAGAACTGGTCCTGGGCGACGTCGTTCATCGCACTCAGCTGCCAAAGACCACTGTTTTCCGGCTGCTACGCACGCTCATTCACGGCGGTCTGCTGGAACGCTCCGGCGCCGGGATTTATCGTAATCACTTCGGCCCCGTGACTGCGCGGCCATTTCGCATTGGCTTTGCTGCTCAGGGTGACTCGGAGTTCTCGCGCGAAGTGGTAAAGAGCATGGAGAAAGCGGCCGCCCGCGAACATGTTCATCTGATCACCGTCAACAACCGGTATAGCGCCCGCGAAGCGTTGCGCAACGCTGATCTGCTCATCAAGGAGCGGGTCGATCTGGTGCTTGAATTTCAGACCTACGAACGCGTTGCCCCGGTGCTGGCGTCGAAGTTTCTCGAATCCAACACACCCGTGATCGCCATTGAAGTCCCCCACCCCGGCGCCAGCTATTTCGGTGCGAATAACTACAAGGCCGGCCTGATCGGAGGCAAAGCTTTGGGACGCTGGGCACGGGAGAACTGGGGCGGCAAAGTCGATCAGCTCTTGCTGCTGGAGTTGCCGATCGCAGGCTCTCTGCTGGAATTGCGCCTCACCGGTTTGGTCGATGGCCTGCGCGCCGAGTTGCCGCAGATCGGGAACGTTCCCAAGGCACACCTCAACGGCCGAGGCAGCTTTGAACAAGTGCTGGAGATTCTTCGCCAGTACCTCCGAAGGTCTCCACCGCGGCGCACACTCATCGGCACCGTCAACGACATCTGCGCATTGGCCGCGCTGCGGGCTTTTGAAGAAGCGGGCCTCAGCCATCTTTGTGCGGTCATGGGACAAAATGCGATCCGCGACGCCCGCATGGAATTGCGCAAATCGGATACACGACTGATCGGCACCGTGGCCTATTTCCCCGAGCGGTATGGGGATGAACTCATTCCGCTTGCAGTAAGTATTCTGCAGAAAAAACCGGTTCCCGCGGCCGTGTTCGTCAAACACCAATTGATCACCTCCCGCAATGTCGAACTGATCTATCCATTGGATAAACAGTGCGACATCAAAGTCGGCACGTGAGGGATTCCGCGATCCGGAATTCTTCCCTTCCCTCTCGATCGGGTTGACGGCTCATCCGATTGTCCCGTCCAATGACTTGTCGAAGAAGGAGTCTGGGGGGAGGAGTCTGGGCAACATGGCTTTACGCCCCACGCGGCGCGAGTTCCTTCAAGGTTCTGCGGCTGTATTAAGCACCAGTCTGTTCGGTCGTCCTGTGGATGGCTTGCCGGACTCTTCGTCTGGGCGCGAGGTCTTGCGCGAATATCCCTATGGAGCCGTCACTCTCACCGGGGGGCCTCTGCAAGAGCAGTATGATCGCATCCATGCCAGTTACCTGGCACTCGACAATGACCGTCTGCTGAAGGTTTACCGGCAGCGTGCCGGCCTTCCCTCCCCAGGGCGGGATATGGGTGGTTGGTACGACGCAGACGGTTTCATCCCCGGCCATGCGCTGGGACAATATATTTCCGGGCTGGCGCGCTTCGCGGCGACTACCCGCGATCCGGCGTGCGCGACCAAGGTGCAGGAGCTGGTTCGGGGCTTCGCCGCCACGCTGGGTACAGATAACCAATCCATCATTCGCCCCCAAACCAATCAGTGGATCTGCTACACCCTCGATAAGCATTTCGTGGGCCTGATCGACGCCTATACACTCGCTCACGTCGAAGAGGCGCGCGATTTGCTGCCACGGGTGCTGGATGGTTCCCGATCGCTGATGCCGGCACACGGCCATGATCGCGTGGGCAAGAAGGACCCGCCTTATGACGAGACGTACGTCATGCCGGAAAATCTCTTCGCCGCTTATGCGCTCACTGGCAGGCACGAATTTCAAGAACTCGCCTTGAACTACCTGCTCGACCGTGACTTTTTTGATCCGCTTGCCGGGAATGAAAATGTGCTGCCCGGGCGCCACGCCTACTCTCATGCGATCGCGCTCTCATCCGCGGCCAAAGCTTACCTGGTGCTGGGCGATGAAAAGTACCGCCGCGCCATGGCCAACGCGTGGACGTACCTGACGACGCAGCAACAATTCGCCTCCGGCGGCTGGGGACCGAACGAGCAGTTTGTGACGCCGCACCAGGGCAAACTCTATGAGAGCCTCAGCACTACCGTCGACCATTTTGAGACCCCTTGCGGCGCTTACGCAGCCTGCAAGCTGGATCGATATCTGCTGCGCATGAC
>DASRRN010000299.1:0-4535 GCA_035695685.1 Acidobacteriaceae bacterium
GAAATTGTCGGAAGCGCAAGGGTCGTGAACACACCAACCGCCGGAGTGTAAGAAGGGAGTTTGTGATGAACCTGAAGTTTGACTGGAGCCGCCGCTCCTTTTTGTCCTTGCTTGGGGCCGCCACCGGGGGCCTGTTTGCTCCGGCAGAGTTGCAGGCGGCCGGGCTCTTCGGCAAGAAACCCAAACCGTCTACAGCCACCGACGACGGGAGTGCCATCGTACGGATTAACAGTGGACTTGGATCCGGTGACATCTATGAAGAACTAGGTATAACGCCTCTCATCAACATCAACGGCACGGTCACGGTGATTGGCGGCTCGGTGATGGCGCCAGAGGTCATGGAGTTGATCCGCAGGGGCAACGAACATTTCGTTCTGATCGACGAACTGGAGGTTGCGGCGGGGAAATTCATCGCAAAGTTGTGTAAGCTGCCCCCCGGCTACACCGGGCTGGTGACGGGCGGCGCGGCCGCGGCCATGGTGGTTGGGTACGCGGGCATGATGACCGAAGATCTTGAGCCCCGGCTTCACGTTATCCCGGATGTGAGCAGTTTCCCGCGGAACGAGGTCATCATTCAAAAGAGTCATCGCTATCCTTTCGATCACCAGATACGCCAGACGGGCGCCAAGTTGGTCGAGGTGGAGACGCGCGAAGAGATGATTGCCGCGATCAATCCCAAGACCGTAGCCATCCACTTCACCAATATTTTGTCCAATCGCGGCAAAGTCAGCGGACCTGAGACTGTTGCAATTGCCAAGGAACACAACATCTACAGCTTTAATGATTTCTCTGCCGATGTTCCGCCGGTTTCGCGACTCTGGGAATATCCCGCGCTCGGCTTCGACCTGCTGACCGTGAGCGGCGGCAAGGATATCTGCGGACCGCAGGCATCAGGTGTCCTGATGGGCAAGGAAGATCTGATTCATTACGCCTTGCTTAACATGAGTCCCCAGGAAGATAAAATCGGCCGCTGTTGCAAAGTGGGAAAAGAAACCATCTTCGGGCTGCTAAAGGCCCTTGAGATCTTTGTCAACCAGGACTATGACGCTACCTTGAAGATGTACGATGAGCGTGCCCAGGTGATCACCGACGCGGTAAAGAAGTTTGGGGTGACGGCGTGCCCGCGAGAATTCGATCCCCAGGCTTTAGGCAATGTCACCCCGCACTATTCCTGGCATATTGATTCCTCGAAGCTCAAAATCACCGGGCCAGAGGTGATGCAAGCTCTGGCAGATACCCGCCCAATAGGAATCGGCAGCATGGGCGCCAATTCAAGCGGCATGCATGGACGCAATCCAGATGCACCTGCCGGCACTGCTCCTGGTGGCGGCAGACACAACGGACGTGTAACTGACCCGAATACGTTCGGCTTTGCGGTTTGGCAGATCAAGGACGGCGAAGACAAGATCATCGCTGACCGATTGGTTGAGATCTTCAGCGGAGCGCCAAAGGCTTCGTAGGCTTATCAGAAAATAGTATCAACCACGAGGACTGCCGCTTGCTAATCGGAACCACATCTACGAGGATGGGAGGACTGCCTCACGCAGATCGTTTACGGGCTGCCTCCAGAACACGGCGCAATCGATTGCCCACAATCAGGTCTTCTCCCGGCTGTAAGGTCATTGAAATAATCTGCAATTGATTTGGATGTTTTTTCTGAGATTTCTTGGGGTCCGCGCCCTCGTGGACCGCCGGCACCAGGCTGGGATTGTTGTTGGTAAGCACTTCGATCCGGGGCTCACCTTCGCGGAGTTGCTGGTCACATTGCGCCACCGTCAAACCAAATTGTTCTTCATTCCAGTTTACGGTTAAGGTCGGATAGCTATTACCTTCCTTCGGTATGGTGATTGTGGTGGTGACTCCGGGCACAGTTGTGACGAGTTTCTCAATCCGTTTGACACGGGTCTCCCATTCTTTGTTCAGCGCTGCAAGATCCGTGCGGGACCAGTAATCCACTGCGGCAAGCATACCCATGATCTCTTCTTTGCCTACTTTCATGGCCCTGCATACTGCGCCTTCCCAGGGGCAAGTATTCGCCAATGCCGCATCGATCAAATCTTTCCTGCCCAACAGCAACCCCGCACATTGCGGACCCCTGAAACCTTTTCCGCCGCTGAAACAATAAAGATCGACGCCCATCTTTGCATAGCGGCTCAGGTTCTCGAATGGAGGTATACCGGCCGCATCGTCCACCAGCAAGGGAACTCCGGCGGCGCGAGTGACCTGCAAGGCCTTCGCCAGCCGGTCATCCCGCCAGGTTGTATAAACCATGGCGGTTTGTGGCGTGAGCGCCGGCTGCAGATCGTCCAAGCCAGGCGCAAGGACTAAGGTGCCACCGGCCAGGCGGATCGCGCTATCGAATGCGCTCCGTCCTCCGAGCATCACGACTTCATGCTTTAAGCCTGTGGTATCGGGCAACTGCCAAATATTCTTAGGATCGCTTCCGGCGATGCAAGCCGCGGTCGCCGACGCCATCGCGCCCGCTGAGCCCGATGTCACCATTCCGGATTCGGCCCCGGAAAGTTCCGCAAGCCTTTTCCCTGCTGCCCGTTGCAACTCAAACATATCGACAAATTGTCTGGATGCTTGCTCCGCCGCTTGGCGAACCTCGGGTAATTCCAGCGAACCACTCAGGTAGGTCCACGTCCCTCGGCCGTTGATAAATGGCCGAACGCCAAGGCGAGAGTAAACGTTCGTGCCTAAAGGCTTCGCTTTCGTCGTAGCCACCGTATCGGCAAGGCTTCGAGACGCTATGGTGGCAAAAAGCGGAGCTGCGGCCATCATTTTAATGAAGGATCGCCGGTTGTTCAGGCGCTTTTGGATTTCAGGATCAGTCAACATAATGGTCTTTTTCCTTAGGCGGTAGTTTTAAACTCGACCGGCTTAGTGTGCGCCAATTCATTCGCTTCCATGCTTTGCTTGTCTCACCGCAATCATGGAGATCTGCTCGTCTGTTGCTGTCTTCATATCTAAACCGAGGTCAGAATACTTTTTGTGGTTACCAGTTTGTGATTGACGTAGTTATAAGGAGGAATGCGGTCGCCCTTGATCATCGCCAGCCCGAGATGGATCAGGCGCGCACCGTAGGTGTTCACTTCATGCGAGACCGATCCAATAAACGGCGAGTTGGCCTTGGTCATCTCTTCGAGAACCTCTGGAATGCAGTCCTGGCCGACGATGGCGACGTGCTTTTCGCGCTTCGCTTCTCGCACGGCCTGCAGGGCGCCCAGGGCGCTGGTATCCGTTGCGGCGGTAATCAGCAGGTTACGATCCTTGGGGTGACGACGTAAGAAATCAGCCATAAGCTTGTACCCCCGATCGCGAAGGCCCCGCCCATCCATGCGCACGAATGCTTCGATCGGCAGGTCGGGCAACACGGAACGCACGCCTTCAAACGCGCCGGTGATACGGCTCTGCACCAGTGGGCCGGCTTCTTCAATGTCCAGGCCGATGACCCACGATGCTTTGCTGCCCCATTTTTGCCGCGCATGAATGGCAAGATACTCACCGGCTTCAAAGCCGGCACGGTAATTATTGACGCCGAAGAAGATCGCGTGGGGATGCGGGATCTCGACCGCGATCAAAGGAATGCCTGCGTCCGCAATCTTGTCCGCAACGATCGGCGCAACCTGCTGCTCAATTTGAAATTCGATGACCAGATCCACCCGGCTCGCGACAAACTGCTCCGCGTTGCGGATCGCCGTGGGGGCGTCATAATGATTATCCAGGATCATCAAATCCACGCCGGAAGAGGCCGCGGCCGTTCTGAGGCTCTCGGTGACCGCCTGCGAGAAGGGGAGATCTTCTGACTGGCCACCGAAGCCAAAACGTATCTTTCGCGGGCGCGTCGCCAGCCGGTACAGGCCATTCTCGGTTTGCGCGACATAGCCGCGATGGACAAAAGTCTTCAGGATTCTATAGACAGATGTCTTTGAAATCCGGGTTCGCTGATAAAGAGCCTCCAGGGCAAGTGGCTCATCCTCTGCCTGCAATAGTTCGAGGATGTCCAGGGCCTTTGACAAGATCGGGATGTGATATAGCCGCTTTAACCCAGACTTAGCCAAGCCTCTCCTTTTTTGAGCTTTCACCTCTGCAGCTCAAGTTCAATACGGAAACCACCACGATCCTAGTATAGCGTCAGCCAGCTCGGTCACCTGAACGGCCCGGCGTGGCCAAGACCCCCGCGAAGCCCGCGGATAAAACAGGCTGCGGAAAAACTCTCTCTGTACGAAGGGCAGATCCCTCCACTACGCTGCGCTCCGGTCGGGATGACAAGGTGGTTGCTAGGAAATAACCCATTTCCCATGGAGAATCGTCGCCAACCTTCGCAACCACCTTGTCATCCCGACCGGAGCGCAGCGTAGTGGAGGGATCTGCGGTTTCCTTTTCCAGTTCTCACACACCCTCTTGAGCCCCTGAGGTACGCTTTTTTTCATTCCTCGCGCTCAGCCGCTTGGAAACGGCGGCAAAAGCCGTACCTCAGCGGCTAAAGCCGCGTATGTCCGAAGAATTTACGGCACGGCTAAAAGCCGTGC
>DASRRN010000300.1:0-7932 GCA_035695685.1 Acidobacteriaceae bacterium
CCGCCAGGATTTTTTTATGCAATAACTCCTTGGCATCTTCGAGCACCTTCAGCCGTCTGGCCGGCAGATTCTTGCCCGCACGATTGATGTAGAACGTCAGCATGCGCATGCCCGACGAAGGGCCCTTCGGCGACACTTTCTTCGATGCCAATTGCCGGGCGATAGTCTTCGCGTCCTTATTGAATAACCCCGCACGGGGATGAGTGGAATCAGTGGTGACCGCTGCAGACCATTTCCGTTTGCCGTGCGAATTGCTGTGAGCGTTTTTGCTGCTGGGCATCATAACCCTCCAACAGGTTTGGATGCCTAGCAGCCTAAAAACGCTGATTCACCAACGGGACCCGGATTTACCCCTTCGCGAGATCCACTCAGGACCCGTAGACCTGGCGAATTTCGGTTTCACCGTCCCCCGCCACTTTCAGGAACTCCTTGGTGTATTCGATGGCCGCCTCTTTCGATGGAGCCTGGATTAAAGCGAAGCCACCAACCAACTCTTTCGATTCGGTGAACGGTCCGTCGACCACGTTGAACTTTCCATTCGAGAGGCGAACCCGCGCGCCCAACGCACTCGGCAAGCACCCCTCGGATGCAAGCAGCTTGCCGGACTTCGTCCAGTCTTCAATCAGCTTGCCCATCTCAGCTATTTCCTTCTCGGTGGGAGGGGTACCCTCCGGCTTTGCGGATTTATACAAACACAAAAATCGCATGGCTATCCTTCTCCTGTTTTCTAGTCTCAAAGCGAGCCTGGGTATTCCGGCTCTACTAACGCGTCGAACCAGGAGCAGCAAAATCGACAGCCGCAGAAATTATTTGTTTTGGGTCCCTAACCGCCGGCCACGGCCGCGATCACGAGAAAGGGCTCAGCCTCAGCCACTACCGCCTCCGGCAACGGAGCATCCGGCATTTCGTGGGACAGATCCTCCGTGCAGGCGAAGAATCTCAGGAACGGCCGGCGCTGCTGGGTGACGTGATCCCGTATCGTTCCCCGCAGCATTGGATAGCAGGCCTCGAGCGCATCCAGGACTGAGCGCTGTGTGACCGGTCCCTCCACCTGCAATTTGACCTCTCCGTTCACCTGGGCCAGCGTTCGAAGGTGGGCTGGAAGCAAGACCCGAATCATGACAGAGTCTGTACCTCGACCGAGAGCACAGCAGGCAGATCGCGCACGATCGGAGCCCAGTTATCTCCGGCGTCGGAGGATGCATAAACCTGGCCGCCGGTGGTGCCAAAGTACACTCCGCATGCATCGAGTGAGTCGACGGCCATCGCATCGCGCAGAACGTTCACGTAACAGTCATGCTGCGGCAAGCCTTTGCTCAACGCCTCCCACTCATTGCCGCCTATTCGGCTGCGAAATACGCGCAACTTTCCCTCCGGCGGGTAGTGTTCAGAATCGCTCTTGATGGGTACCACGTAGATCGTTTCCGGCTGGTGTGCGTGCACATCGATGGCGAAACCGAAATCGGTAGGTAGATTCCCGCTTACTTCTTGCCATGAATCCCCGGCATCGTCACTGCGCATCACGTCCCAGTGTTTTTGCATGAATAGTACCCCCGGTCGCGACGAATGCATGGCAATGTGATGAACACAGTGACCGACCTCGGCATCCGGGTCAGGGATGTGTGCGGACTTGAGCCCGCGATTGATCGGCCGCCAGGTCCCACCGCCGTCATCGGTCCGGAAAGCGCCTGCGGACGAGATAGCGATGAAGATCCGCCCCGGGTCAACGGGGTCGAGAATAACCGTGTGCAGGCACATGCCACCAGCGCCCGGCTGCCAGTGAGGCCCCGAGCCGTGCCCGCGAAGACCAGAGAGCTCCTGCCAGCTTTTCCCGCCATCGCTGGAGCGGAACAGGGCCGCGTCTTCGACGCCGGCGTAGACCGTCTCCGGATCGCCCAGCGACGGTTCAAGGTGCCAGACCCGCTTGAACTCCCAGGGATGCGGCGTGCCGTCGTACCACTGGTGAGTGCCGGCAACCCCGTCGTATACAAACTTGTTATCCATCGGCTGCCACGTTTTGCCGCCATCGTCGGACCGTTGAATCAGCTGACCGAACCAGCCGGTCGACTGGGATGCATAGAGCCGATTGGGGTCCACTGGCGACCCCTTGAGATGGTAAATCTCCCAGCCTGCAAAAAAGGGACCACTGATGTCCCACCGTTCGCGTTTACCGTCAGCGGATAGGATGAAAGCGCCCTTGCGAGTGCCAACCAGTACCCTCACCTTGCTCATCAGCCACTCCTTTTCTAAGCTTCCCCCCGAAAGCCTGCGAAGCGCAAGCAGTATCAAATGTCAATTTCGGCGGTCAGACTGATTTTCGGTAACAGGCTGCGGAAAAAACCAAGGCTGAAGGTACGGAAGGGTAGGTACGGACTAAAGAGTCTGGGTGAGAACCTAGACAGGAGCCCCGAGTTTGGTGGGAGCCCTCTGCTTCAGCAGAGGGGAGCAACGCTTCAGCGTTGCGGAAACGAGTTGGACTTTGATTATGCGCTTTAGCGCTGGCCTCAAAATCCAGGGCTAAAGCCCGTTCTTTCGGAATGAACCGCTTTTCCGCTGGACTGAAGTCCAGCTCCCCCCCTGCTGAAGCAGGGGGCTCCCACCAGATTCGGGGTCGAGGCAACGGCGCCCTTCTCACCAAAAAGCCGTAGCAAAGTCGTTTACCAGCCCCGGTACAATCCATTGATACGCCTCTCCATTGCTATATCCTTCTTTTAACGGGAAAGATGCACCAGATCCTTTCTCCGGCGAATCTCATACAGGAGATTGCTCCAAGCATCGATTTTGACCCATTTAGTTTCCCCCGCGCTCTTTGTGGTGATCGCCGTGTCTCGGTTCGCGATGCGCGACCCGGCAGCGAAGTGTGCTGGCCGGCTGAACGATGCACAGTCGCCATCTTCCTTGCCGTCGCTCGTTTGTGCGGGTCTTCCTCTTTGCCTCGCATGACTGTCGACGGGCCCAACGCCTCTCCTGTTCCTGCACGGAGTCGCATCGCAAAAACCCTACCTTGGCCAATCCGTTTGCTACCCTTGGCCTTTCTCATGCTCTTGTTGTTCGCGAGCCCTCTCTTGTCCGCCCAGACAGCTGGGGTCCCGCTAACCCTGCAACAGGCCATCGCTCTGGCACGCGCGAAGAATCCTACTCTTCTTTCTGGTCAGCAGCATGTGATCGCCACCAAAGCCAGCGAAATCACGGCCGGCCTGCGTCAAAACCCAAACCTGACCCTGAGCGGCACCGATGTGAGCCTGCCCGCCAACAACCCCGGCAACCCGTACTCCTATGCGGGAAACATCTCCCGCCTCTTTGAACGAGGGCAGAAGCGGCGCTGGCGTCTTGACCTCGCCCACGCCACCACCGATGTTACCCAAAGCCAATACCAGGACACCGAACGGCAGACGATCCTGGCCGTGAAACAGGCCTTCACCCAGATGCTGGCCGCGAAAGCCGGTGTGAAGATTGCGGAAGACAACCTGCAGGGCTATCGCAAGACGGTCGATTTAAGCAAGGTGCGCCGTGATGCCGGCGACATCAGTCCCACCGACTTCGACCGCATTGACCTGCAACTTGCCGAGTTTGAAGCCGATTACGACAGCGCGAACTTAAACCTTGTGCAGTCCGGCGATCAGTTGAAAATGCTTCTTGGGCTCGACACGTCCGCCCCGGGGTTTGACATCACCGGCACCCTCGAGCCCCCTCAGCTCAGCCTGACCGTGGCCGACGTGGAACAGCGGGCGCTCGCGGAGCGCCCTGATTATCGCGCGGCGCAGCAATCTCTCCGTCTCGCTGAGGCTAACGTCAAATTAGCGGAAGCCTATGGCACTACCGATCCCACTCTGGGCGGCGAATATGATCGGTCGGGCACTGACAGCTCCGGCGGTTTCCAGATAAGCATCCCCGTGCGCATATTCGATCGTAATCAAGGGGAGAAGGAACGGAGCCGCTATGAGGCGCAATCCAGCCGCTTTGCGGAGATGGCGGCACGCAACCAGGTGATCAACGACGTAGACCAGGCCTGGGCTGCCTATCAGACCGCAACCACACAGTCGCGGCGTTACTCCGGCCACTATCTGGCAGAAGCCTCACGCGTTCGCGACAACCTGGAGTTCAGCTATCGCCATGGAGGTAGCACTCTGCTCGACTACCTTGACGCTCTTCGCGACTACCGTCAAACCAATCTTGACGCCTTGAACGCCAACGTTCAGGTCTGGCTTGGTCTCCACCAACTCAGTTATGTCGCCGCATCGGAGATGGTCCCATGAAGCAAGCCATGCCCCATGCACCCCTGCCAGCATCCCGGTTCGTGTCCCGGTTCCCATCTTGGATAGCCATTTTTTCCCTTCTCCTCTGCCTTGGCTGCAATGACAAAGCGCCAACCTCGACCGGGAGCGAAGGTACTCCCCCAAAAAACCCGATCGAAGTCACTACCATCCATCCGCAGTCCGTGACCGATCGCCTGATCCTCGCTGCGCGAGTTGAGCCGGACCCGACGCGCGTGGTCCATATCTACTCTCAGATCACCGGTCGCCTGGTCGAATTGTATGTTCGGCCCGGACAGGAAGTGACCAAGGGGCAATCCATCGGCCTCATCCAAAGCAGCGAGATTGCTGAGGCACGAACCGATTACGATAAGGCAAGAATCGAGGTAGCGCGTTCGGATCGCCAGCTCGATCGCGCCAAGCTTCTGCTGCAACACGAAGTCATGGCCCAACGCGATTACGATGACCTCGAAGCCGCCGATCAGGCCGCGCACGAGGAGCTTGCGCGCACCTTGCAGCGAATTCACATGCTGGGCTTCCCGCCCGAAGGATCATCGGACACCGCAGCCCTGCGTGCACCCATCAGCGGCGCGGTCCTCGATATCGGATCGGCGAGTGGCGAATTGCAGCGTTCGCTCGACAACGCAAGTCCTATCGCCACCGTCGCCAACCTTGACTCGGTCTGGATCCTCGGTGATGTTTTTGAGCGGGACCTGGGCGCCGTCCGCGCCGCGCAGTCCGTCGAGGTTACCCTTCCTGCCTATCCGGACGAGACGTGGCACGGCAAAATTTCCAATATCTCCGATGCCATGGATCCCACCAGTCGAACCCTCAAGGTGCGTGTGGTCTTGCCCAACCCCAAGCATCGCTTGAAGCCCGAGATGTTCGCCAATCTCTCCATCGCGCGCACCACTTCGCCAGAATTTGTTCTTCCCACCACCGCAGTTGTTCACGATGGTTCCTCCAGCTATGTCTACCTTCAGACCGCCCCCGGAAAGTATGAGCGACGCCAGGTGGCCACGGGTGCTTTGCGCGGCAAAACAGTCGTAGTGACTTCCGGATTGAAAGATGGCGATCAGGTCGTCACTGCGGGAGCGGCGCTGCTGCGCACGCCCACTGGAGACTGAGCATGAAGGCACTGATCCGAACGTTATTGGAGTACAGCTCCATCGTGCTCATCGTCTTCGTCGTCTCGTTGGAGGTCGGCGTCTACGCCTTTTCGAAACTCGACATCGAGGCTTATCCAGATCCTTCCCCGCCCCTGGTCGAGGTCATTACTCAGAACCCCTCGTGGTCTGCCGAAGAAATGGAACAGCAGGTGACTGTTCCGGTGGAAGCCAACTTGAACGGCACCCCACACCTCGATCAGGTGCGCTCCATCAGCATCTTCGGACTTAGCGACGTAAAGCTCTATTTCAATTTTGACAGCGACTATTTCCGCGACAAGCAGGAAGTCCTGAATCGTCTCCAGATACTGGCCTTACCCAATGGGTTGCAGCCTCAGCTCTCGCCATGGTCGCCGATCGGCGAGATCTACCGCTATCAACTCACCGGCGGAGGTTATTCGCTCAATGAGCTTAAGGCCACGCAAGACTGGCTCGTCCGCCGGGAGCTGAGACAGGTTCCTGGCATTATCGACATCACGACCTTCGGCGGCACGACCCGTCAGTATCAGGTCGAAGTGGACCCCAATAAGTTGCTGGCGATGAACGTCACCCTGCCACAGGTCCTCAACGCCATTCAGAACAGCAATGCAAATGCCGGAGGTAACTATCTCACCCTCGGCGATCAAAGCATCAATGTGCGCGCCATCGGCCTATTAAAGAATACCGACGACATTGGCTCCGTCGTGGTCGCCGAAAGGAACGGTGCGCCGGTGCTGGTACGCGATTTGGGAGAGGTGAAAGAGGGTTTCCAGCCGCGACTGGGAAAGGTCGGCCGCAATGGAGAGCCAGATGTCGTGCTGGGCATCGTCTTGTTACAGAAGCAAGAGAAATCCCTTCCCGCACTGGAAGGCCTCAAAAAGAAAATTCACGAATTGAACCGTGGCGGTCTGCTGCCGCCGGGCATGCACATCAGCACCGTCTACGACCGCACTAACCTCATCAACACCACCACTCGCACCGTCCGCCACGTTGTCTTCACCGGCTTGGCTCTCGTGACCCTGGTGTTGATCTCCATGTTGGGCGACTTGCGCATCAGCTTCCTGGCTGCGATCACCATCCCTTTTGCGGTGCTTTTTGCCTTTTCCATGATGGTGCTCACCGGGCAGTCTGCCAATCTGATCTCCATAGGCGCCATCGATTTTGGCATTCTCGTAGATGCTTCGATCGTGGTGCTGGAAAGCATCTATCGCAAGCTGTCACGCCGCACAGAGAACGAAAACAACCTCGATCTCATCATCGAGGGCGCAAGCAATGCGTCCAAACCTGTGCTTTTTGCCACCTTGATCATTCTCGTGGCATTCATTCCTCTCTTCACCATGCAGGGCGTTCCCGGTAAGATCTTCGCGCCCATGTCGGTAACCTATGGTTTTGCGCTCACCGGCGCGCTCATTTTTTCCCTCATCTTCGCTCCCGCGCTGGCGAAACTGGTCGTCCCTACCCAAATCAAGCAGGAGAAGCACGAAACCTTTCTGGGAAGCTTTCTCCGTCGCCGGTATGACAAAGGCCTTCCTCGCGTCCTCGCCCATCGACGGTTCACCTGGGTCGTGGCCATACTCTGCCTGGTTGCGTCCGGTATACTCTTCACCTTTGTGGGCGGAGAGTTCATGCCTCCTCTCGAGGAAGGCAATTTGTGGATCCGGGCTACACTCCCCCAGGATATTTCTTTTGACGCTGCCGCAAACATTGCCGACGAACTACGGGCGCAGATTGCCAGGTCTCCTGAGGTCACCCAGGCCGTCTCCCAAATGGGCCGGCCCGATGACGGGACGGATGTTGTCACCTTCAATGACGTTGAGGTTTCCGTCGCGCTCAAGCCGCCCGGCGAGTGGCGCCCGGGTCTGACCAAAAATGCGTTGATCGATGAGATATCCCATCGTCTCTCGCGCATCCCCGGCATGGACCTGAATTTTTCCCAGAATATTCAGGACAATGTCGAAGAAGCTATGTCCGGCGTCAAGGGCGAAAACTCGCTCAAGCTGTTTGGTGACGACTTTGACACCCTGTCGCACCTCGCCAACCAGATCTCGCAGCTGATGCAATCCGTCAGAGGCGTCGCCGATGTTGGGGTCTTTCGCGTTGGTGGCCAGCCCAGTCTGCTTATCCGGATCGACCGCGCCAAGGCTGCGCGGTATGGTCTCGCACCGGCAGATGTCAACGCCACCATTCAAGCCGCGGTTGGTGGCGCTGCCGTGACCCAGGTGATTGAAGGCGATCGCAGGTTCGACCTGACCGTCCGTTTTCCGGAGCGATATCGCAATGGTCCCGGTGCCATTCAAGGCATCCTGTTGACAACGCCGGATGGTAGCAGGGTTCCCATAGGCCAGATTGCCGACGTAGAGACGCACGATGGCGCTTTCATGATCTATCGCGAAAACGGGCGCCGTTATATCCCCATCAAGTTCAGTGTGCGCGGTCGGGATCTTGCCACCACCATTGAGGATCTACAGCGGCAACTGGCCGACAAAATTAAACTTCCGTCGGGTTACAACTACACCTGGGCCGGAGAGTTCGAT
>DASRRN010000301.1:0-11029 GCA_035695685.1 Acidobacteriaceae bacterium
CCCATCAAGCCGAGCCCGGTGCGAATCCACGCGAGAAAGGTTCTCTCGGCTGCGAAGTACACTCTCGGATCTTGTTCCGCAGGCTTATCCATGGAGGGATTGTACCTATTGGGCGGTAGGGACAGCTTCAGGCGCCTTAAGGGCGAGCAGCCTGGTGACACGATCACGAAGCTGCTCCGCGTCGAAGGGCGCGCGGACTTTCATGTCGTTGTCAAAATAGACAAATACGTCACGACGCTTGCGTTTCACCGCGTCGCGAGAGCTTGCTTTTCTCCCGTCACTCACTTCCTCTCCCCGCGCCCACGCGACTACGCGGCGGGCCCATATATCGAGCGCATCGGCTTCATAACCGCTGGCGTACAATTCTGCGCTGCCATGAAGACGGCAGTAGACAAAGCCCGCAGTCACATCCATCAACAACGGCCATTCCACAGTGTCGGCCACGACCAATCCCACACCATAGCGCCGGAGAAGCCTGATGAATTTTTCGGTGACAAAGCTTTCATGCCGAATCTCAATGGCATGGCGCAGGGCTGCGTCCTTTTGCACCTCGAACCAGGAACGGTCCTTGAGGCGGTCATCGTGTTTGCGAGCCGTTTCGGCGGCCTGTTTCTGCGTCCGTGGCAACAGGGCGAGAAACTGTTCAAACCGCTCCGGTTCGAAGCTGAAGTTGGGGGGAAACTGCCACAGAATGGGTCCGAGCTTCGGGCCAAACCGGAGTAATCCCTGAGCAAAGAAGTTTGCCAGCGGCCCTTCGACATTGCGTAGTCGAAGCATGTGGGTTATATAGCGCGAGCCCTTGATGGCAAAGGTGAAGTCCGGCGGCGTCTCAGCATGCCATTGGGAGAAGCTTTCCGGTCTCTGCAGCGAGTAAAACGATCCATTCAACTCAATGGTGTCGAACCTTCGCGACGCGAACTCCAGCTCTCGCCGCTGAGGAAGCTTTTCGGGGTAGAAGATGCCACGCCAGCCCTTGTATCTCCAGCCCGAGATCCCGATGTGGATCTTGCCCTGAGATACCGCATCGAGCCTCATTCGCGGCTAACGGGGCGAAGCGTCGCGGCTTGCCTTGTGGCGTTCCTCAGCCCTGGCGCGGATCTTTTCATAGTTCCGGCCAAGCTCGTCAAGCTCGAGATCAGACAGATTTTCAACATCAATCATTCTATTTTTTGCTTTGTCTACTGCGTGGATCAGTTCGTTCAGTTTCAAATGAATGGCCTTGGCATCCCGGTTCTGGGTGTTCTGAATGAGGAACACCATCAGAAAGGTGACAATCGTGGTGCCAGTATTGATGACCAGCTGCCAGGTATCGGAGTAATGGAAGATGGGACCTGTAATAGCCCATACCACGATCACCCCGATCGCCGCGATGAAGGCCCAGCGGGAACCGAGGTAGTGCGAGCATCGCGCAGCAAACTTACCGAAACGGTCGGAACGAGTGACGATCGTGGTTGTGGTTGCGGCGGCGTCTGTTTCAGCCGGTTCTTTGGTTACTTTCATGGTAACTTTGGCTGCTTTCATCAGGGCTTCCGCGCTGCCGCGTATTCCGCTGCAACCCTTAGGTCATCCACCAGGCTCGCAATCTCAGCTTCTTTTGCAGCAGGCTCCGGCATGCGAAGAATCGCGGAGGGGTGAATGGTGGCCGTAACCGGCCCGTACTTGGTGGGAAACACTTGCCCACGGTGTTTGGTCAAGCGGAACTGCGACCCGAGCAAACTCTGCGCCGCGGTTGCGCCCAGGCACACGACCAGCTGTGGACGAACGGCGGCAATCTCGGATTCGAGCCAGGGGCGGCAGGCCGCTATCTCAAGAGAGTTTGGTTTCTTGTGCAGTCGAATTTTCCCCCGCGGCTCCCATTTAAAGTGCTTAACCGCGTTGGTGACATAGACCTCAGTGCGATCGATACCGGCAGACTCGAGGCACTTATCAAGCAGTAGACCAGCAGGCCCGACAAAGGGCTTTCCTTGCTGGTCCTCGCGATCCCCAGGTTGTTCGCCCACCATAAGAATAGCGGCGTGGGCGCGCCCTTCCCCAAAAACAACCTGGGTCGCATTACGGTACAGATCGCATCCGCGACATTGTTTTGCCGCCTTATTAAGGCTGCCAAGATCGTGGCGCGCGGGAAGGAATTCCAGGGCAGATTTCGGGCTGGGATCCAACAGGTTCATTTGCACACTTATGATGCACTGGTTCCTGTCGACGACAGCTGGCCGTGCAAAAAACCAATTCCGGGCCAGATACTCCCTAACTACTCTTCTTCTTGGGAACCTTGGCGCCTTTCTTACGGGCCTCAGATAATCCAATGGCGACTGCCTGCTTCTTGCTCTTGACGGTGCCACCCTTCCCGCCCTTGCCTGACTTCAGGGTGCCGGCTTTTTTGCGATGCATCGCACTCTTTACGCTCTTTCCAGCAGTCTTACCGTACTTTGCCATATTCAGCCTCGTGATTTGCTGGTGGCCTACGCTTTTAAAGCGTAAGCCACCGTATGATTGTTCGTTAAGCGGCGGCCTGATAGTTAACACGCTGAGCGATTTCGCTGAGTAATTCGTCCGCGTGGGCTTCCTCTGCCTCGATCGATTCCAGGACTACTTCATCTTCGGCCAGACCGAGTATCTCGGCCCAGCGGCGCAATGTGCCGTAAACCGCAATTTCGTGGTGCTCAACTTGTTGAGCCGCCCCGATCAACGCGATGTCTCGTATTGACGCGTCGGTAACGTCCTTGATCGTATCGGAGGCCTCGGTAGTGAGTCCGTTGATGACTTTACAGGCCTCGGTTTTGCTTTCGCCGGTGTTGCGCCGCAGCAAGGTCTCAACCTTGGTCACGTGTCCTTCGGTCTCCTGCCGGTGAGTTTCGAAAGCCTTGACCAATTCGGGATCGGAAGCTTTCTCGATGAGATTGGGAAGCGCCTTCGTGATTTTCTGCTCCATATCGAGCGCCTTTTTCAAATTGCTGAAGTACAGTGTGCGTAGATCCTGAATGTTTGCTGAAAATACCTTCATCGCCCTGCTCCTTAATTAAATACGGTTGTCTGTGAATGTATTGCTGAGTCTCGTGCTCGCCTTGCCGCACTAAAGATTGGGATGCAGCCTCCCGGCTCGGGTTGCTGTGCGCTGTATTTCCGTCCGGCAGCGAATCTTGTGGAGTTTCGAACAACGTCATTCAGTCCGCATACATCCAAGTGCTGTTGTGCTGAAACCGCTGAGCAGGAGCCAACATCATGTTGACCGAATGCTTCAATCCCGCGTGCCACGAGAAGCTGGACTACCTGCGTAACGGCAGGGTTGTTCGGACGATCCGCACGACTACGTCGGCCAAATCGGTCGAACACTACTGGTTATGCGGAAAGTGCTATGGCAAACTTGATTTTGAGTTTAGGCCTGACGGTACGGTGACCCTCTGTGCTCGAAGGAGGCCAGTCACCGGCGGGATCAGTCCGCTGATCGATTCCCTCGCCGGCTGACCAGCGCGCCGACCTTCGAATTATCGATTCCATTTAATTTGCCGGCGTCGGGCGACTCTTCGCCCGAGCGAGCCGAGGTTTCAAGATCATAGTTTTCCTCTGTATTCACCCGAAGCAGGAAATCGCGCAAGATTCTCGCATTCGCCTCAGTGTTGGAAGCACGTTCTTCGAACTGCTCTGCTGGTAAAGGGTACCGGGATCGCGTAGCGCGGCCCGCCATTCGCCGAAACAGAGAAGCATTTTCCTCCAGCGCACGCAACGCCTCCCAGAGAGCTGTTTCTACAGCGTGCCTTTGTTCCGCCCCAAGGTATTTGGCGGTAAGAGCGTGGCCCACCCGGCAGCGAAAGCGAAGAAACCCGTTCTGCTCAATTTCCCACAGCACTCCGCCGCAATCGGGACATGCGAACGGGGAAGGCTTCCCCAATCGGTCCTCGTTTGAAATCTCACTCATGTCGAGCTCCGCAATGCGAGTTTCTTTCTCTGCGCCCAAGGGGGCGGGCCTGGGGCGGCTCGTTCCAGCGGGTAGGGGGTCGCGGGTCAGTTGCAGCAGCAACGCCGGTATCTCAGGGAGCGGCGCCACCTGGGCTTCGGGGACGTGGTCGAGTGCGCTCCTCGGCATCCCCGGATAGAGGGCGCTGGCCGGGTCCTGCACGATCGCCTTGCCGCCACTGGCGCTTACCACCGTTAAGCCCGCGGTTCCATCGTCTAACATCCCGGTCAAAATAACCCCGATCACCCGCGGACCGTAGGACGCTGCCGCCGATCGGAAAAGCGGATCAATGGCGGGGCGCTGCAGGTTCTCACGTGGACCCTGCAGCACCCGCAATCGACCGTCCTCGACAATCATGTGAAAACCGGGGGGAGCGATGTACACATGCCCCCGTTGAATCGCTTCTCCGTCCCTGGGGTGCGAAACGGGCAGTTTGCTCGCGCGTTCGAGAATTTGGGGTAATAGGCTTTCCGGGTGATCTGCAGTGTGCAGAACGATCAGAATCGCCGCCTCCAAATCCTGGGGCATGGCCGCGAGAATCCGCCGGATAGCCTCCAAACCTCCGGCTGAGGCTCCAATTACGACAATATCGCGATGCTCCACAGGCGCGGGCTCCCCCTGCGCTCTTAGGATGTAGCCTTTGGCCGAAATGGATCGCTGCGGGACCACTTTTTGTGGGTGAGGGTGTCTATTGTAGGTGGGGTATCTAGTTGTTGGTGGTTTCATTGGCCTTGTTGGAAAGGACAAGGCCCTGACGCCAAGTCGCTGGCGCAGGCATTTCACTCAAAAGTAGCTGAAAGAATTTCCGGGCTTATAATGACTTAGCTGGGGGAGAGTGAGATGAATATCTCAGAGGAATCCACTGTACTGTCGTCCTGGAAGGATATCGCCAGATATCTGGGAAAGGGCGTTCGCACAGTACAGCGCTGGGAGCGTCACCTTGGGCTTCCCGTCCGGCGTCCGATCGGCGCCTCACAGAAGAGTGCGGTCCTGCTTTACCGGGGAGATGTGGATGCATGGCTGGCGACGCGTTTCTCGGCTCGAGGACTCGAGAAGAGTGAGGCCCAAGCCGACCAGTCTTCCCGAACGGCTCGCTCCACCCTAAGGGAAGGCATTCGAACGGCACATGAATTAAGAACTGCCAATCACAGGCTCACGGAGCAGATTACCGCTTCCATTCGTCTGCTCACAGAGCGATGCGACCTTCTAAGCAACCAACGTCTGCAGGAGCCCTCGAGGGCTGTGGAGACGGCGGGAGTCCCGGATTTGCTGCCAACTCAGGAAGCTACCTCGAACGGTGCGAGGTCTGAGCACATCGCCTGATTGCGTTTCTGCATCCCGAAACGCTCCTCTGCCGGAGTAGAACCTGAACTCGGGCCGATCCTAGCCGTACAATTTATGGCCACGAATGCTTTCCGGAAGGGGAGTATTCTCTCAAGCATGAGAAACGGACCCCGGACTTGTGTGGCGAAGTTCCTGATTCCCTTAGACTTTCACCGAGCAGAGGAGCGACATGGCGGGCACAAAAACCTCCTCGAAAGCTAAAAAGGCTCTCGAACCGACGATCGTCGCCCCGAATGTCACTCATCGATTTCCGGTCGTAGGAATTGGGGCGTCCGCGGGCGGACTGGAAGCGGCGACCAGCTTTTTCAAAGAGTTAGGCTCGCATCTCGGCATGGCGTATGTGCTGGTTTTCCATTTGGACCCCGTCCGTGAGAGCAAGATAAGCGAAATCCTGGCCCGTACGACCCCGATTCCGGTGTTGCAGGCGAAGGATGGAACAAGGGTGGAGCCCGACCACATCTACGTGATTCCTCCAAATTGTGAGATGACGATCGACCACTGGGTACTCCACCTGCGGGAGCGGGAAGCGCACAGATCGGTGAATACGACCATCGATACGTTCCTGAGGTCGTTGGCCGTCGCCCACGGAAGCGACGCCATCGGCGTTATCCTCTCCGGAACGGCTTCCGACGGCACGCTCGGAATCGAGGCCGTCAAGGGGGAAGCGGGCATCACATTTGCCCAGGAACCGGATTCCGCCAAGTACGACAGCATGCCGGCGAGCGCGATCGCCTCTGGCTGTGTCGACTTCATCCTGACTCCCGCCGGCATAGCTAAGGAGATTGCCCGGATTCGCCACCACCCCTATATTGCCGATCACTTCAACCCCGAAGCAGAGCAGGTTGGCGACAGCAGCCATATGGAACAGATCTTCCGTTTGCTGCGACGGTCCACTACGGTGGATTTTTCAGGTTACAAATCGCCCACCATCGCCCGGCGCATTCAACGCCGCATGGCGCTGCAGAAGATTGAGAACCTAAAGGATTACGGCAGCTTCCTGCATCGTAATGCGGGGGAAGTGGAAGCCTTGTACCAGGATCTGCTGATCAATGTAACCAGCTTCTTTCGTAATCCGGAGGCATTTGCAGCCCTCAAGCAGGTTGTCTATCCGGCCGTGTTGGAGGCGCGAACCTCCAGATCTGGATCGATTCGCATCTGGGTTCCGGGCTGCTCGACCGGCGAAGAGGCTTATTCGCATGCGATTTCGATCGTAGAGTTCTTAGGAGAAGGCCGAGCGGACACCCCCATCCAAGTGTTCGGCACCGACCTGAGCGACAGTGCCATCCAGCGCGCCCGGGTGGGGGTTTATAAGGAGAATATCGAGGCGGACGTAACGCTTGAACGGCTGAGGCGCTTTTTTTATAAGGCCGACGGCGGCTACCAGATCAAGAAGACCATTCGCGATATGTGCATATTCTCCACGCAAAACGTTTTCAATGATCCGCCCTTCTCCCGCATGGATCTGGTAAGTTGTCGCAATGTGATGATTTACTTGAGTCAATTGGTGCAGAAGAAGGTAATACCGATCTTTCACTACGCGTTGAACCCGACCGGATTCCTGATGCTTGGAAGTACTGAGGGCCTCCTGGGTGCGGGTTCGGAGCTCTTCGAAATGACCGACAAGAAGCAGAAGATTTTCCGCAAGCGTTTGGTGTCGGCGCCTGTTGCCTTCGGTTTTTCCATGGACAAGCCGGAGCACGAAACGAGTGGTATACAAACGGTGACAGCGCCTTCAAAATCTCAGGATACGTTCAAAATCCCAATGGAGTTACAGCGCGAGGCAGACCGTCTGTTGTTGGCCAGGTACGTGCCTCCTGCGGTGCTCATCAATGAACATTTAGAGATTCTCCAGACGAGAGGCAGCACTAGTTCCTTTCTCGAGCTTCCTTCGGGAAAGGCCAGCCTCAACTTGCTGAAGATGGCTCGCCCGGGCATGTTGTTCGAATTGCAGAGCGCGATCGATGCAGCACGCAAACAGGGCTTCGAAGCCATAAGACAGCATGTGCGGGTGGAAGGTGAAAAGACAAAAGCGGTTACCATTCGCGTAGTTCCCTTCAAGATTCCAGCCCAGACTCAGCATAGCTTCCTGATTGTTTTCGAGAGTGAAATACCTGGCGAGGACGGATTTCCGGGAGCTGCTCTTGCGCGGCAACCTGGGGCTCCGTTGGTAGTTGAGCCGGGTAGTCAAGACGACGAGTCCTCTCTGGGAAAACAGATTATGCAATTACGGCAGGAGTTGGCGGCCACCAGGGAATATCTGCAGTCAATCATCGAATCACAAGAAGGCACCAACGAGGAACTGCAGTCAGCAAATGAGGAGATTCAGTCCGGCAACGAGGAGCTGCAAAGCACAAACGAAGAGTTGCAGACCTCGAAAGAGGAGCTGGAGTCGGCCAATGAAGAACTTCATACGGTCAATGAGGAGATGCAGCATCGCAACGAGCTCCTTACCCAGCTGAACAACGACCTTACCAACCTTTTGTATAGCGTAAGCCTGCCGATCGTCATGGTAGGCGCCGATTTGAGCGTTCGCCGCTTCACGCCGCAGGCGGCCGCGGTGCTTGGTCTAACCTCAAGCGATATAGGCCGCCCCATGCCGAGGCTCAGGCTAAAGCTCGACATGGGCAGTCTCGAGCAAAACATGCTTGATGTGATCCAGCAAGTGCAGTCGCAACAACTGCACGTGCAGGACAACGATGGGAAGTGGTGCATTCTGCGTATCGTGCCTTACCGCACCATGGACAACCGGATCGACGGCGTCGTTCTTAGCGTGATGAATGAGATGGGGGGCTTCGCCGGCAATACTGCCGGAACGGACGGGGCAGGAAAGGCGCCGGCGCGCAAGGAAAAAAGCGGAAGCAAAGCGGCTGCGCCACCGCGGCGCAAATAAAACGTTCACAGGAGCAAAGCCTGGCATCTCACGATGAAAGAGAGTTGCCTTAGGAATATCTTTTGCTGTTACCTAAAGGATATTTCTTTCGAAGCGGCAACCCGGCGGGTCAATGGGCACCTCACACTATCGTGCCGCAAAAAGGGCAAACCATGATGAAGGAAACAGGTCCGGCCCCGCCACCTCGTGATCCGCGCGGAGATGAGCGGACGCTTCGCCTGGAGTCGGCGCTGCACCGGTCGGAGAGGCTGGCGATGGCGGGCCGGCTTGCAGCTTCAGTCATGCACGAGATCAACAATCCTTCGCAAGCCATTGCGGATTTGGTATATCTCATCGCCAAAGAGGCAGATTACCCTGATCGAGTGCGGGCCCGGGCGGTGCAGATTGAGGAACAACTTGTACGCATACAGTACATTGCCAGGCAGACGCTTTCGTTTTTTCGAGATACACCGCACAGCCAGACGAAAGATCTGGTCCCCTTAGTGGAAATTGCTCTGCGTTACCACTCCGCTCTCCTCGGAGAGAAGCAAATCCAACTGCGAAAAGACCTGCCGGATTTCCTGCTCGGCTCCGTATTTCCTGGCGAGTTTCTTATGTTGATATCGAACCTGGTGCGCAACGCGGCGGAGGCACTGCCGGCAGGCGGAACGCTGTCAGTTCGGTTACGCGCCTCTGGCGGGAATGCACGCTTGACCGTAGCGGACAACGGGCGAGGTATCCCTCGGCCGATACAGGCTCGACTTTTCGAAGCGTTCCAGAGCGACAAAGCGGATGCCGGCAACGGGCTAGGACTGTGGATTTGCAAGACTATCGTGGAAAAGCATGGTGCTCAAATTCGCTGGCGCAGCTGTACGGGAGGCCGAAGGCAAGGCACGACATTCTCCGTAGTGATGCCATTGAATGGTGCGACGGAAAATCAAAGCTTCGGAGAGCGCAACTCTTCGTATGCGGCCAATACGTAGAACGCTGACCCGATCAGTGTCCCCAACCAGTGTCATAGATGAGAGCGGTGTTCCAGCTTGCTAATGGATGATTGAGTAGCCAGCTCCGCCACCGCTTGTAGCAGATCATCCACGCCCTTGACAGGCTCAAGTAGTCCGTCAAAGAGGCCGGGCACCTGCCCAACGTCATCGAGACCCATCAGCCGCAACAGCTTATCCTCAGGAAAAGTGCTGCGAATGGTGACGGCTAAAAGCGCAAGCTCATAAAACTCGAGTGTGTGGCAAAAGACCCACACCTGACCTCGACGTGCCTTGCGGATTTCTGCCATGGTTTCGTCGGGAGTCATTGAGTGGACGGTGTACCCAGCAGTACTAATGACCTTAGCCCGCAAACGCAAGAGTTCTCTATCCCGGCCGATTTGAATGACTATTTGAGGCCGCTCCGCGACCTGGCAAAGGCGATCGGCGGAATCCGTAAATGGAATTACTCTTCCTGGCAGCATAGTCGGTACTCCTCGCTGCAGCCGAAACCCGTGCGGCTGCTCAAATCCCGAAACCGCTGAAGGTAGGAATGGACGATCGCTTGACAGGGGATTTGATGGCGTGCTGCTGCCTTTGAAGATCAATGCCTACAAGGCGAGCCTACCGGATGGCAACTGCGGGGCAAAAGCGACAAATGACGCCATGTTACGATGCCCGGCTGCATTCGTGTGCGATCTGCAGACCTTCCTCGGTAAGAACAACCACCGCCTGAAGAGCCGAGCTGCCGGTTGAGAGTTTGCCTTCAACGTCGATTACCGTTCGATTTTTTTCGGCGTTCATGTCCAGTCCACACCAGCGCAATGACGCGCACACGCGCTCGCGCACAAGCGGAGTGTTTTCGCCGATTCCACCGCCAAACACGATTGCGTCTGCGCCACCGAGGGCACAGAGATAGGCACCGACAGCTTTCACCACCCGATACGAAAACATATCCATGGCCAGTGTCACTTGCGGATCTTTGCCGTACGCTTTCATGAGAACGCGGGTATCCAGAGATTTCTTCGATATTCCAAGAAGGCCCGATTTCTTGTTCAGCAGAGTCATCACATTGTCCAATTCCATGTGTTCCTCGCGGACCAGGAATGGAATAAGGGAGGGGTCGACGTCTCCGGAACGGGTCCCCATCATCAACCCTTCGAGAGGCGTGAATCCCATGGTGTTGTCGACGGACCGCCCCCTGGCAATGGCGGTCACGGAGCAACCACTCTCCAGATGCATGGTGACGAGATTTACTTGCTCGGGTTGCTTGCCTAACAATTGAGCGGCCCGTTCCGTCATGTAACGGTGGGAGGTCCCGTGAAAACCGAAGCGGCGGATGCTGTGCTTTTCTGCCAGATCAGTGGGAATGGCATAGAGGGAAGCGACGTCTGGAATGGTGCGATGGAATGCAGTATCGAAGACGGCATAGATGGGAACCTCGCCTAACCTGCGGCGGATTGGCTCGAAAAGCTCAAGCGAACTCTTGTTATGCAGCGGCGCAAGTCGCTCAAAGTCGTGTATTTTGCGCTCAACTTCAGGGGTAACTCTGGTTGCCTCGGCGAAGAACCTTTCACCGTGTACAACTCTCACGCCTACACACTGGACCTCCATCGAGGTGATTTGTGTTTCCTCTTCCAGCCAGGAGAAAAGGCTCGCCGCCGCTTCACCATAATCCTTTGCCTGTATTGGTTCCGTGCGGGTAACTTTCTTGCCTTGCATAACCGACAGACGTGGCGTTTTCCCGATGCCTTCTAAAATAAGGCTCACCAGTTTCCTGCCATCAGAAGCAAATCGCTGGGTGGGCGAGCAGGAGATGACCTCAACCTTCAGGGAATTACCGCCCGGATTCATCACCAGCACATTCATTCGGTCACCATATGT
>DASRRN010000302.1:0-4081 GCA_035695685.1 Acidobacteriaceae bacterium
ACGGTATCGCGCTCGCGGCCTTCGATCACAAGCAGGAGGCGCTGGAGGAATTCAACCAGGAAATCGTGCTGGTGCCCAAAGCAGTTAAGGCTGGGTCGCCGGAGTGGAGCACCGCCTACTGGCATCGGGCGATGATCTACATCCAGATGGGTCAGACCGACAAGGCCGACCACGATTATCGAGCGGCAGAAGAAAACTTCCGCAAGGCGTCGAGTACTTCCGACACGGCCGCGGTCCAGAAAAAAAGGCGGGCCATTCTGCGCCAGCATGCTGCGCTGCTGCAAAAGGAAGGCAAGACCGCAGCAGCCGCTCAATTACTGCAAGAGGCGCAGAAATGACAGAAGAGGCACCGGCAAAAGAACAGCCGCGGACGAAGGATATTCCTGGTAATGTCGAACCCTACTACATTGCCCTTCTGCTCAAGGGCGAGCGCTGGAACGATACCCAGGGCGCGGAGGTAGCCGACCTGGTGCCTCGGCAACTGGCATTCATCCGCGAACAAGTGGAAGCCGGGCGCTACCTGTTGGCCGGGCCGATCACCGATGATGGGCCGCTGGTGGGGATTTCGATCATCGCCGCCGGCTCTGCCGCGGAAGCACTCGCGATCGCCACCGCCGATCCTGGGGTCCAGGCAGGTCGCTTGAAGGCGGAGGTGCATCCAGCCTTTCTGCCCTCGTTGAAGGAATTAAGAATTAACTATTCTTAGCCCTTTGCTTGTCTTCTTTGCCGGAGCGCTGCACCGCCGCAGCCAACGCTCCCATGGGTCAGAGGCCGCCTTGCACCACGTGGGAACGGTGCAGGACCGGCGGACCGGCCCGTCCCCATTCATTGGGATCCCAGTGAACCGGGCTAAGTTCGTGGTCACGATGACGAAAGGTGATGGGGCGGAGAGGCCCGTTTGGCCCTATAGGGTCAAACGTAAGAACGATTTGGCTACCGTTATGCGTCCAACGGCCATGCTGGGTCGCATCTTCTTTGCCGATGTACTGGGTGGTCAGCGTCGCTGTGCCATCAGAAGCCAGGCTGAGCGTAAAAACACGCCTGGAAGCATCCTTCGCGGGCGCGTGCCCCTGGTAGACACCGGTGAGATCAATCTCCCGGCCCCCGGCCAACAGGGTGGCACCGGCCGGAATGAGCAAGCAGAGCGCCAGCAAAGAACGGGGGATCAGCGGACAGGCAAGCATGACGAATGATCATAGATGCCCCTTGCACCCCCGGTCACAGGAATTCGACGGAGCTGTGGCGGACAATGCCCGAGCGGAAAGGGCGTATGATGCGTCTCTATATGCGACAGTCTCTGTTCAGTTATGGGAACAGTTGAAGGACAATTCGTCGGATGGCTGGAGGCCGAGCCTGTGGCCTTACCAGAGCAGGATACGCACGCTCGGGTGACCGCGCTGGTGGAAGAGTATTCGACCACGCTTTATCGCGTCGCCTATTCGGTTACGCGCAATACGGCCGACGCGGAAGACGTGGTGCAGGAAACTTTCCTCCGCGTTCTTCGCCACCGCAGCAAGCTGGCTGAGGTGCGCGATTATCGCGTCTGGCTGGTGCGCATCGCCTGGAACCTGGTCCTCGATCGCAAGCGGCGTGCCAAGACGCGTCCCCAGGTCGATGATTTTGAAGATCTGGTGCGGGTTTTGCCGACGAGCGAGATGAGTGCGGAAAAGAGGGTGATCACCGCTCAGCGCCATTCCCGGATTTTGGGTCTCATCGACACCCTGCCGGCCAGGGAGCGCGAAGTTTTGCTTCTTTCCGCGGTGAAAGAGCTGTCAACGGTGGAGATCGCTCTGGTGCTCGAGACCACCGAATCGACTATCCGCTCGCGCTTGTACCGGGCCCGGCACGCGCTCGCAGCCTTGCTCGAGCAGGAAGGGAGTTTGCCATGAACGTACACTCGGAAATCGACGACACCCTGCGGCGTCTGGGAAGTGTCGAGCCCCCCTCGGGTTTGGAGGCGCGCATAAACCAGAGGCTCCAGGTATCGCGTAACGCCTCGCGCAACCGTTTTTCCGCCTCGATGACCCGAACCATAGCCGCGTGTGCGTTGGCAGCCAGCGTTGCTTTGTCCGCCGTGGTCTTGAATCCTGCTCTGCGCAGCCGCGTGTTTCACCACCATGCCAGCGCCCAGAGCGCTCCTCCGGTCAATACTCCGCGGATGGTGGCCCCAGGATCGGGAGGCTTCGGAACCGCTTCAGCGGTACACGTGCCTGTCGAGCCGGTCCCCGTACAGCCCACGCCCGTTAATCAGGGACGAGGCCGATCCAGAACTGGACGGGCCGTGCTCCCAACCGGCAACCTGGCCCCCTTGCCCCGCGGAGTGGCGGCGCCCCATGCTCCCCCTGCCGTGGCTCCTGACTCGACGCGCTGACTCTTTAGAGCAGCAGGCTGCGGAAAAAGTCGGATGGGCAGGAAAGCATACCTCAGGGGCTAAAGTGTGTGAGAACCGGAAGAGAAACAGCAGGTCCCTCCACTTCGCTACGCTCCGGTCGGGATGACAATTCTGGTCGACTATTGAGATCCATTCCTCAGGCCGTTTTGGGGATTTTCTTTGCAAAAAAGGTGTCATCCCGACCGGAGCGTAGCGAAGTGGAGGGACCTGCTGTTTCTCTTCCGGTTCTCACACACCCTCTTTAGCCCACGATGATTACATTGCGTAGGCCGGGGATAAATCCCCGGCCTACCCGAAAACCGAGTTTTTCGCAGCCTGCTAGTCTAGAGCACTGCCTCGATAATCATGTGAACGACTGCCAACACCACGGCTCCAATAAACGCCGCGCCGAAACTCGCGATCTGAAGCCCGGGTGTGATCTTGCTCGCAATGATGAGCATGAACGCATTGATGACTAAAAAAAGCAACCCAAGGGTGAGGATCGCAAAGGGAAAGGTCAGGATTTTCAAAACTAATCCCAGGGTCATGTTCAAAAAGCCGATTACCAGGACCGCCACCAGGGCGGAGGGCAGGCTAACTACCCGAAACCCGGGCACGATATAAGTCACCGCTAGAAGAGCCAGGGCGCCCAGGACCCACTTCAAGAGCAAATTCACCATCGTTTTCATTTCCTTTCGTACGGCCCGGTAATTCGGTGGTAACAGCCTACGCTAAGATGAGGAGTAAGGGGCAAGATGTCTCTCGTACCGCCATGGCTGGCCACTGGGGTGTTGTTGGTTTCGTTCGGTTGCCTGTCTTTACCTGCCTTCGCCGCGAATGAGCCGGTCGCTTTACCTGATGCGGCAACCATGCTGCGAGAAGTTGAAGCGCACCAGAAGCAATTGGATAAACTGCGCGAGAACTATACCTTCCGCGCGGTGCAGACCACCCGCCAGCTGGACAAAAGTGGGAACACCAAAAAAGTTGAGACCGAGGAGCACGAGGTCTTCTTTGTGAACGGCCACCAGGTGCAAAAACTAGTTCGCAAAGACGGCAAGGATCTGACTCAGGACCAGGCGCGCAAGGAACAGGACCGGGTCAATAAAGAAGTCCTGAAGATTTCGCAGCGGGGCTATACCAATCCCGACAAGGATGAAATCACGGTCGCGCGCCTGCTGCAGATTGTTACCTTTTCCAAGCCGCGTCGCGTCCGCCTGAACGGGCGCGACACCGTCGCTTTCGACTTCAACGGCGATGAACATGCCCGGACTCACGGGCGAGACGAGGAGGCACTCAAGAAAGTAAGCGGCACGATCTGGATCGATGAAGCAGACCGCGAGGTCTCGCGTATGAGCGCGACTCTTGATGAAAACTACCATTTGGGTTTTGGACTACTGGCCTCGGTCGCCAAAGGCAGCAACGTGGTGTTTGATCAGGCGCTCATCCGCAATGAGGCGTGGCTGCCTACGGCGATAGCCATGCACCTGCAGGCGCGGGCCTTCCTGGTGGCCGGCTTCCGCGCTGAGATTGACGTTCGCTTTGACCAATATCGCAAGTTTCAAACCGATGCCGTGCAGCAGCCGGGTGCCACTACGCACTAAGGTTAACTACAGGCTGCGGAGAAACTCGGATCGACAGAAAAGCATGCCCCAGGGCTTCTAAAGAGGCAGTCTCTGCTTGGACGGAGTCGTCCCCTCAGTGGCTAAAGCC
>DASRRN010000303.1:0-3985 GCA_035695685.1 Acidobacteriaceae bacterium
AGCGCGATGCCGTTCTGGTTGATACGTTTGTCACCATCGGGCAAAATCGAACGCTCACCGAACTGCTGGCAGGAGCGGGAAAGAATCTGAAGACGATTTACGCCACCCACGGCCACGGAGACCATTTCTTCAGAGTCAACATAATCCGAGAACGATTTCCAAACGCGCGATTCGTGGCGTCACCAGACGTCATCGCCGTCATGCGGCGGCAGGCTTGAAAGAGGTTCTCGATTCGTTCTGGGCTTCGCGCTTCCCTGGCCAAATCGATGCGAACCCTGAGATTGCGGAGGAACTTGCCGGAGGCGTTATTGAGATTGAAGGCCACGAGCTTGTGGGTGTTCCGCTCGGCCACACCGATACAGACAATACCACCTGTCTGTATGTTCCCTCTGTCGGTCTGGTGGTGGCCGGCGATGCAGCGGACAACGACGTTCACCTCTACCTCGCCGAGTCGAATCCAGACACGAGAAAAGAATGGATCTCAGCACTTGACACCATCGAATCTTTGAAGCCGAGCACGGGCGTTGCGGGGCACAAGACGGCCGCCCGTGAGGACGTCCCCGAGATTATTGAGGAGATGAGGCAATACATTTGCGTTTGTCAACTTGATTTGGCCCCTTTTGATGCTCTCATTTGGCCCCACCTTGGGCCTCGTTTCGCCTGCCATGGCAGACGCCTCTTCTTGATCCCTGCCTTGTATGCTCAGGGATCGCTGCCGCAATTCCCCTTTCCCCCTTTTTGGAGGACCCCGCCCGCAGCGAAGCCCTGCGAGGCCGTAGGCCGAGCGTTTAGGGCGAAGCGGAGGGCGGGGTCCTCCAAAAATCGCCCCACCTGGCCGTCACCGTGAGGTCTGCGGCGCCTTCTGGGCCGGCTCGAATTCGTAATCGAATTCGATCTTCTCGCGGCTCGGCGACCGCAGCCGCATCTGCGGCGCCTCCAGGGGTTCCACCTCCAACTCATCGCCCAAGCAGTCCAGCGTCACCACCTCCGCCAAGCGGGTTTCCACCCAACGCGTACGCCGGCCAGTGCCTTCGTACCCGTTACTTTGCCCGGCCTCGCCGATCGCCAGTGCGCGCCGGAACGCCCCCTGGCGGTCTTCGCTGCGAAACACATACACCCCCTCTTCCCAATGCCGGATCCCGCGGCCTTCCACCATCTCCGCCCACCGAATCCGTGCCCGATACCATTGCCGCGTCTTCATGCCTGCGCTCCTTTCCCTTGCTTCTGCAAGGTCCGCAGGAACCGGTACGAGTCTTTTCCGGTCTCGATGATGTGGGCCTGGTCCGTCAGCCGGTCCAGCATCGCCTGGCACAACCGCGCATTGGGGAACTTGCTGGTCCATTCCGAAAATGGCAAGTTCGTAGTTACGATCACCGCCGCCCGCTCGGCTCGTCCGGCCACCACTTGAAAGAGCAACTCCGCCGCCGTATCCGGCATCACCACATAACCCAGCTCGTCGATCACAATCAGGTCGTAGCGAGTCCAGCGATTCCTCACCCGCGTCAACTCGGCGTGGTTCTGGGCTTCGATCAGTTCGGTTACCATTTCCGCCGCCGTCGTAAAGCGAACCCGCTTCCGCTGACGGCAAGCCGCTACTGCCAGCCCCGTCGCCAGGTGAGTTTTTCCGGTGCCTGTATCACCCAGAAAAATGACCGGCTCCTTGCGTGCCAGGTAGCCGCCCTCACCCAGTTTCCGCAACAGCGCCGCCGGAATGTGGCCCGCACACTGGAAGTCGAACTCCTCCAGGGTCTTCACCGACGGGAAGCGTGCCTCCTGAATCCGCCGCGCCATCGCCTTGCGTCCGCGTTCTTCTACCTCGCCTTCCAGCAAGGCCTCCAGATAGCTCAAGTGCGTTTGCTTCTCTTTCACCGCCTGCTCCGCCAGGCGGGCGAACTGTCCGCCCACCGTCGGCAGCCGCAGTTGCCTGGCATACTGCCGGATCGCGGCCTCGTGCAGGGGTTGTACCGCGGCGCTCATTGGATCACCTCCGTCACCGGATCCAGTGGGCCCCCCGGCCGCAGCCGGTCGTAGTCCTCCAGGCTGGGCTGCGGCCGGTCATAGCGACTCAATATTCCTATGTATATCGGGGCCGCTGACGGTTTCTGCTCTTGGCCGCTGACGCTCAGCAGATAGCGCACCGCGCCTACATCCGAACATCCCAACTCCAGAGCTTCTTCCACAGCCTGGCGGACTCGCGCCCCCCCGTGTTCCCGCGCCAGTAAGAGCACGTCGATCATCGCCCGCGTGCCCTCTTGCTTGCCCTGCCGGTGCCGTAATACCTCCCAAAACCGGTCGTAACTGGCCGGCCAGCGCCCCTGTGCCCGGCATTGCTCCAGCGCCGTCGAGCCGGCCAGCGCTCCCGGCTTTTTCGTCAACACATCCAGATAATGCTCTAACTCCAGCACCTTCTGATGCCGCTCATAACATCGCTCGTGCCGCGCCACACACCTGCCCTGATGCCAGATCTCCACGTAAGCCGCATAGACCTTCACCACCACCTTCGTGCCCGCCGGCAACGGCGCCGAGTAGAAGTTCGTCAGCGCTTTGGCGCAACCGCTGCCGTCGATGGCCGGAAAGTGCAGCGAGGCCAAATCGAAGCCTTCCGCTACCAACGGCAGCAGGTGTTCCCGCTCGGTGAGCATGGCCGCCCCGATCGACTGCCCGCGGCCCTCGATCACACGGCCTTCCTCTTGCTTCGAGCCCGCTGCCAGCAGCAGGTTCAACTCCGCCAGATCCCGCACCTTCGGAACTGGCACCAGATAGTTCCGCCGGAACTGCCCGCCTTCGCCTTCTACCCCGCCCTTCTCGTGTCCTTCTCCAGGCGTGCAGAACTCCGATTCGAAGCCCCAGTGCGATCGGAAAGCCACAAACCGCGCCGTCTCCTCCCGTTGATGCCCCCTCAGGATCTTCTTTACGGCGCTCTTCAGGTTGTCGTAGCGCAACACCCGGAACACCCCGCCAAAATGCGCAAACGCCAACTCGTGCGCCTCCAGGAAAGCTTGCTGGTTGGCGTGCGGGTAGGCCCGATGAAAGGCGCCCCCGCTCGCCATGCTGCGCATGCAGAACAGATAGGTCTTGCGCGACTCCCCCTCAAACTCCACCCACCCTTCATACCAGTCCACCTGCCCCTCGCCGCCCCATGTGTACGACTGCGCTACAAACGTCTCCCGCCCCACTAAGCCCATCTCCGCTTTCCGCGCGTGAACATACTGCCGCACTGTCGATTCGGCCACTCCCACTTCCGGCATCTCCCGGCGCACCCGCATCCAAATCCGGTGGGCTGTGTGTCGCTGCTTTCTGGGCGCTTTCCGGTCCGACTCCAGAATCCCGTCGATAAATGGTATTGCCGCCGCCAGTTTCGGCCGATCCCGTTCCGGAACTTTCCGCTCGGCCGGCATCGCACTGGCTAGCGCCTTTCGTACCTCCCGCCGGTGCACGCCCAACTTCCGCGCCACCGCCCGGATCGTTCCGGCCCCCTGCTCGTATTCCCGCCGGATCTGCTCGTATTGTTCCACTTTGGCTCTCCTGTTCTCCAAACCGCGTCTCCTTCCGGGCGGTCAAGCCCGAAACACGATACACGGTTTATGGTCTACAGGTGGGGCCAAATCAGAGCATCGAAAGGGGCCAATTCAGAGTAGCGAAATCAACATTCGCGATTTTCGACCGTGTTGCTTCTGCAACAGAATCGGCGGAGCAACTCTACCGCGACATGCGCGCACTTTATCCCGATCGGCTAAACCCAGGAGCCTTGTGGAGTTCAGCGCGAGGAGTAAGGGCTGAGAGTCCAGTTCGGGCTGCCCAAGCGTGTGCTGAAATTTCGGCTATTCAAGCTGAGATTTCGTCTCTCTTCGCGTCTAAACGACAATAACATCTGTTTTTACAGTGCATTACCCGCATGGCTGTTCATCTGCTTTGCTCGGTTTCGGCGCAAACTAGGAAGACACGATCCAGGCGAAGATGCGCTCGGAAGAGAGGGTTTGGGATG
>DASRRN010000304.1:0-6509 GCA_035695685.1 Acidobacteriaceae bacterium
TCGTCTCACGCTTCTCACCACCGGCCTCCTACTGTTCAAACGCGCGAATGATGTCTCTACCCTCTTCGATGACGTAATCGTGTCGATCGACGGCCCCCAGAAGGTCCATGACGGGATCCGCCGCGTCCCTGGAGCCTTCGATGTAATCGCTAAAGGTGTCGGAGCGGTCTATAAGCAAAGGCCGGAGATGAAAATCTCATGCCGCACCACGGTACAGAAAGCCAATCATCGTCATCTTCGCGCTACCGTGGCGGCGGCGAAGACGATCGGGTTCACGTCCATCTCCTTTCTTGCAGCAGACCTGACCTCGGAAGCATTCAATCGACCCTTGGTGTGGCCAGGGGAGAGACAAAGCGAGATCGCATTGACCGTGCGAGAAGTTGCCGAACTCGCGGACGAAATTGAGCAGCTGATTGTGGAACACGACGACGATATTCGACACAAATACGTCGTGGAGGGAGCAGAGAAGCTGCGCCGGATCCCGCGCCGATTCCGTGAGCATTTAGGGCTAGCCTCCCCCGAATCCCCCATCTGCAATGCTCCCTGGGTTTCTGCCGTGGTGGAAGTCGACGGATCGGTCAGGCCGTGCTTTTTCCATCGCGCAGTTGGCAACATTCGTTCTTCGACCTTAGAAGAGGTTGTGAACGGTGAGGCGGCGCAGTTGTTCCGGCAGTCCCTCGACGTGGGTGAAAATCCGACGTGCCGGCGTTGTGTGTGCTCGTTAAACTATCAAGGCGAGTAATACTTATACTATGCAAAGTGAGGAACTATGCGAAACAATTCTAAGCTTCTGCTCTGCCTGCTCGTCGCGGGGCTTTGCCCTTGGAACGTAGTCACTGCACACGCAGCGGACATAGATTTGCAACCGGGAGCCAAGGCTCCGGCATTCACGCTCCCCTCTCAGGATGGGACACCTGTCAATCTTTCGGACTACCGCGGCAAATGGGTGGTGCTCTATTTCTACCCGAAAGACAAATCCACTGGATGCACAATCCAGGCACATGCCTATCAAAGCGATCTATCGAAGTTTGAAGCGCAGCATGCCGTCGTGCTCGGTGTCAGCCTCGACACGGCGGAAAGCCACAAGAGCTTTTGCACTCAGGACGGGCTTACCTTCAAGCTACTCGCAGATCCGGAACGCCAGGCTGCCACGGCTTACGGTGTCCCATTGATGACCTTCAAAGACATGAAGTTCGACGAGCGGGACACCTTTCTCATCGCGCCAAATGGGACGGTTGCCGAGGTTTGGAGAAAAGTAGATCCGCGTACAGACAGTACAACCGTGCTGCAGGCCATTGCCAAGCACGCGAAGGGCTAAGCAGTCCCGGCCAGGTTTGATCGCTGCGCCTTTCCAAACGTCGGCTGCTTGACACCAACCATCTCGGGCTTGAGACTCACGATGAGGAGATTGCTTCTCCTCATCGTGAAGTTCTCGTGCCTGGTGGATGACGTTGATCCATTGATCCAAGGACCCGGACCCTTCACGTACCGGCCCGGAGGGAGGGTCGACCCCATAAGCGCTAACTTGTTTTGAATGTTTTTTTTCAAAACTCCCACAAAATCGTCATCCTGAGCGGAGCGCTTCACAGATTTATCGCGGGACACCGCTCTCGATGGCGCGGAGTCGAAGGACCCCGGGGATGCTTATCTTGCCTATACCGTTCGGAGCTTTTCAACCAACGAAGCCCGCACCGGGCGGACCCGCCACGGTCTTTCCCTGGGGCCGAGAACAAGAACTGCTAGCATCTTGCCATGTCCGGCAGCTACATCTAGATTCTCGGCAGCCATACAGGCACGCTTTACATTGGCGTCACCAGCAACCTGGATCTGCGCGTCATGCAACATAAGGAGGGCACTTAGGAAGGTTTCACTGCGGCCTATGGCTGCAAGCGCCTGCTCTACTTTGAGGGTTACGAAGACATTCGCAAAGCCATCGCTCGGGAAAAACAACTCAAAGGCTGGCGGCGCGAAAAGAAGCTCGACCTCATTCGCATCATCAATCCCGAGTTCAAAGACCTTGCACAGAGCTGGGGATGGAAGATGATGACAGCGCATGAAAAGATGTACCCGTGACCATCAGGTGGGTACCGCAGCAAGATCCTGTACGCGGGCTTGGGTGGTTGAAAAGCTCCGAACGGCATAGGCAAGATAAGCATCCTCGGGGTTCCCTCGGCTATGCTCGGGACAGGCTCTTCGACTCCGCGCCATCCAGCGCGGTGTCCCGCGATAAATCTGTGAAGCGCTCCGCTCAGAGGCTGTGACTTTTTTAATTTCCCTTGTAGTTTGTGGCCGGAAAGCTCCGAAGAGCATCTGCCAGGAAGCATCGCCGGGGTCCTTCGACTCCGCGCCATAAAACCCTCTGTTATGCAATAGATCTGCGAGGCGCTTCGCTCAGGATGACGCCTTTCTGCAGGGGACTGAAAAACATCTGGTCGGGTGCAAAAAACACGAAAAGATCGAAAAAGTCACAGGCTCGGGATGACAAAGGTTAGGGCCGCGCTTCGATTAGATGTTGTGGTCTGGGCGGGGCACACTGCAGATCCCTCCACTTCGCTACCCCGGATTTCCTGTGGAACTTGGTGGCGTCGGCGAACTTCACGCGGCTTTCCTTAATGAAAGCCGCACACGTGGTCGTGTCCAGTGCAGCGAGGCAGGAAATCCGGGTACGCTTCGGTCGGGATGACAAAGAGGAGGGTTGTGACTGCACCGACAGTTTGTGGCCCGGAGTGAAACAGCAGGTCTCTCCACTACGTTACGCTCCGGTCGGATGACAAAGGTTAGGGCGGCGTTTCCATGGGAGCAGGCGACGGTGGATGGTAGCCGCGCGGCTAAGGTTCCTCTGCGACCGTAGCCGTGCGGAGAAAATCGTAGTTTCCGGAACCGGAAATCTGAATATTTTGCAGCCGACGAGTGTGAACCAGCACCGTGTCCAGATACCAGAGGTTGATCGACGGTAACTCGGCGGCGAGAATCTGTTGCACTCTGACGTAGTCGGTGCGACGCTGGGCCTGATCAGCGGAGCCGCCGGCTTCCTTGATCAGCGCATCCAATTCGGCATTCACGTAGCGGCCACGGTTGGTCCCATGGGGCGGAAACCTGTGACTGTCAAAAGTGTGAAAAATATCCGGATCCTCATTCCCACCCAACCAGCGCAAGGTATACATCTGGAAAGCGCCCTTGCTGACGTCAGAGAAGAAGGTAGCGAATTCGAAACTCCTTACCTCGAGCGCGATGCCAACGTCGCGCAATTCTTGTTGCAAAATCATCGCCAGAAGCCGGCTGGTCTCGTCGGTGGAGGTCTTCATTGCCAAATGGAAGCGAATGCCATCTTTCGCTCGCTTCCATCCCGCGGCATCGAGCAGCGCGTTTGCCTTCGCGGGGTCGTGGGGATATTGCTGTACGTCTCCTGTCCATGCCCAGTGCTCCGGGGGCAACAGGCTTTCCGCTAACCGGGCGCGGTCTCTCCACAGGGAGTGAATGATTAGCGGCCGATTCATCGCATAGGCAATCGCCTGGCGCACGCGAACATCGCGCAGCACACTGTCCTGCGCATTGAAGGTGATGTAGTTCAGAACCGTTCCGGGGACGCTTTCCACCAATAGATCAGGGCGCTTGGCGAGGGCATACACCATATCCGCTGTCAGGCAATTGATGCAAACGTCGGCCGATCCTTTCTCCAGCTCGAGGGCGCGGGTAATCGCGTCGGGCACGACAGCGAACCGAATCCTCGCGATGGCAGGAAGAGGCTGCCAGGAATTTTCATTTCGTTGGAGAATCACCTCGTCATCCTGCAGCTGGCTTACAAAACGGAACGGTCCGCTGCCGACAGGATGAAGCCCAAAATCGCGACCGCTCCCCGCAGGGACAATCCCAACAGCACCGTCGGAAAGGTTCCACAACAGGGTCGCATCCGGCTGCTTCAAGTGGATGACCACCGTCGCTGCATCGGGCGTGTCGATGTGATCGATATGTTCCAGCGCTTGCGCTTTACCCGTGATCACGGTGCCGTTGCGCATCGAATCGAGGGTGTACTTCACATCTGCGGCGGTCAGCGCCTGTCCGTTGTGAAAACGAACGCCGGCCCGTAAATGAAAGCGATAGGTGAGAGGATCCGGTGTCTCCCAGCTGGTGGCGAGCCAGGGTTCCAGGTTGAAGTGAGCGTTCTTGCGCACCAGGCTATCGAAGATCAGGCTGGCGATATGTTCCGACTGGCCATCCATCCCGATCCGGGGATCGAGGCTGGTGGGGCTGCTCTCAATGACCATAGTCACTGTTTGCGCGGACGGCGGTTTACTTCCGCAACCCACCAGACCCACCATCATGCACAGGACGAACACCCAGCACTCAGACATAGGTGATCTCGCCCAGGACAGCCGGCCGCGCCGCGCCGGTCGCCGAGGGGATATTTCCCGGACGGCGATGCCACGTCTCATAGGCCAGCAAAGCGAATGCAGCGGCTTCTTTCGCTTCCGCCGGCAGGCCAAGATCGTCGCTGGCCTGCACGGTGCACCCGAGTGGCTGCAGTTGGTCCTGCAGCATCTGCATCAATGTCAGGTTGCGCGCACCACCGCCGGAGACAATGAAATCTACCGGCGCCTGACGCATGTTCTTGAACAGGAAGCCGGCATAGGCGAGGCCGACGCTCTGTGCGGTCAGAGCTGTTGCGGACGCGATCGCATCTTCCGGGCTGCCGCCTGCTTTGCGGCACGCCTCCAGAAAATGGGCCGCGTACTCGCTGCCGAATTGCTCCCGGCCGGCAGTCTTGGGCGGACGCGCCTGGAAGAAAGGCTCGCGTAGCTTCGCGGTCACCACCGTCTTGATCACTTCACCGCGCGCGCCCGTCTTGCCCCCACGATCGAATCGTTTGTCAAAAAGCCGGTGCATCAACTGATCGATCACCATGTTGCCCGGTCCGGTATCGAAGGCCACCACCTGCAAGCGCCCGGCGTCTGGTGGCAATGCGGTCAGATTGCCAATGCCTCCCAGATTTTGCAGCACGCGTCCCCTGGTGGGGTGGCGAAACAGCACATAGTCGAGCAAAGGGACCAGGGGAGCACCCTGCCCGCCGACGACCATATCGGCGGGGCGAAAGTTCGAGACCACGGGAACCCCACTCTGCTGCGCCAGCATTGCCATCTCACCAATTTGCCAGGTACAGGTTGCTTCGCGGCCGAGATAGCGCGCGGGCGTGGCCTGGTGATAGATGGTTTGACCGTGGCAGCCAATCAGATCGAGGTTACAGGGATGGCGTTGCAGCGCGACGGTAAGCGCCTCGGAGTACGCCTGGCCCAGGCGCCAATTCAGGCGCGCCAGTTCCGCGGTCGCGATGGCCTCAGCATTCATCGCCGCCAATACAGCGCGGCGCAGGGCGGGGGGAAAAGGGAAGCCGGCATGGCTGAGAAGTTTTAATGCCGGCGCTTCCGGATCTTTGACGTCCGGGGTAATCCGGGTAAAGGCAACGTCGATGCCGTCGGCCGAGGTGCCGCTCATGATGCCGGCCACCGTCATTGGGGTCAGCGGAGCGGTCATGGCAGAGTCGCCTTGGCTACTTGCCTGGTAAAGCGCTCAACCGCGGTTCGCATTCGTTTGACGGCCGTGCTGGTAGGCGAAGGGGGTAACCGTTTAGGACGTGCCGCCAGGACTGCCTGTACCTTAGCTGCAGCGCGGCGGAGCAGGCGGGCGAATGGCGGTGATGCTTCTGCTTCCCGCAGCACGGCCTCATAGGCAGCGAACACCAGGGCGGGATCGCGGCATATCTCCACCACGTGCGTGCCCGCTTCGAGCGAACGAACCGTTGCCTCCGCAATGCCGGTGTAGTTGAGGATGCCGCCCATCTCCATGTCGTCGGAGACGATCAGGCCCTTGTACCCGATCTGTTGCAGCAGGACTTTCCTGATCCAGTAGCTGGAGATGGATGCCGGCTCGGCCGTCGACGCGCAATAGGCCGCGTGCGAAACCATGACCATGGGTAGTTGCTTTGGCAGCCGCCGATACGGCAGCAGATCTTCCTGCCACAGCTGGTCGAATGGCTTGGTGATGGTAGGGGTCTCGTGGTGCGAATCCACCTGGCCACTGCCCAAGCCGGGAAAATGCTTTCCGCAGCCGAGCACCCCCTGGCGGGCTAATCCCTTTAGAAAGTGCCTGGCGTAGCGCGTGACCTGGTCTGGATCGCCGGAGACGACCCGGGTGGTCATTACGGCCTCTGAGGCCATGGTTCGCAGGTCGAGTACCGGCGCGAAGGTGGAGTTTAACCCCAGCATGCGCACCTCCTGGCCGATGAGGCTGCCATGCATCTCAAACAACGCCGGCTTGTTGGTGGCCGCAACCGCAAAGGGGGACGGCATGGGCGCAATCAAATCGCGCAGCCGGTCCACGGTGCCTCCCTCGACATCGATCGAGCGGAGCAGTGAATGATCAGTGGCCTCGATGGCGGAATGGATCAACGCATGGGTTTGCGCGGCGTTCTCGATGTTGCGGCGAAAGAGGATGACTCCACCGGGCCGCAGCAG
>DASRRN010000305.1:0-2415 GCA_035695685.1 Acidobacteriaceae bacterium
TGGGCGCGAGCCGCATCGCGAGCGTCGATGGCCTCATTCACTCCCGGGATGACGACCGCGGCATACCCTGTGTACTCTCCTGGCGCGAATATGGTGTGACGGAACCAGGGCCGGCCAGGAAGACCCTCTGGCGCCAGCAGATCTTCTTCCACCGCACGCAACGAGGCGTTCAGCGCAGTCGTATCCCCTTTGGCCCCGAGCTGTTTGGCCAGCACCGACGTTGCCTCCCCCGCGAAACGGTTGGCCGCCCCCAGCGCAGCGTTAAAGTCTACGCTCACCATACCGGCATCCTTGGCGCGCGCCTGTGCGGCGAACAGGTAAGCCTGTATCTGCCTGGCATAAGTGACGTAATCGTAGGGCAGCACATCCGTATCCGCCATATGCAGTGCTTCCAGGCCGAAAATGCGGGCCATCTGCTGCTCGTACACGAAGGTAGGATCCGCATTCATGATGAACCAGGCGTAGTTGTCGAAGACGGAGTGATAAACGCCATAAGGACCGGTGGAACCGATGTCCGTCGAAGGAACACCCAGGTGCTGAATGAAAGGTGTGTAATCCGAACCGCTGCCCAAATCTCCGACCCTGACTTCACCGCCGCCCACGAGCGGAACCGCCGGGGCGTCGTTGAACTCTTTGCCCGGATGCCGCCGTGCGGCAGCACCGCTCTGATCTTTTTTCCACTCGTCGTAGACAGACCCACCTTTAGGGCTGGCCACCTCCATGGTGACTTCGCGAACGAACTGCTTGAGCGACGGCACTGCGGAGGCCTCAAAATGAACCCCGGAAACGCTGGCGTCGGTATTGATGTAAACCACGGCATGGGCCAGTTGTTTGGCATGTTCCTCGGCCCACTCCGTAGACCCGATCAGACCTTCCTCTTCCGCATCCCAGCTGCAAAAGTACATGCTGCGGCGCGGCTTCCATCCTTGCGCCAGCAACCCACCGATGCCATGGACGGCCTCCAGCATGGCCGTGGTACCACTGCTGGGATCGACCGCGCCAAAAACCCAGGCATCGCGGTGATTCCCCGCGATCACCCACTCATCGGGAAGGTCGGTGCCGGTTATCTTGCCAATCACGTCCCACACTGTGCGTTGGGCGTAGTCCATTTTGAGGCGCAGGTGCACTTTTACCAAGCTCCCACCGCCAACGTGGTAGCTGAATGGCAGGGCTCCCTGCCACTCCCTGGGGGCAACCGGGCCACCTATGTTCTCCAGGATCGGGCCCGCATCGTGGTAGGAGAGCGGCATCGACGGCACAGTGGGCAGGCTGCTTAACTGGGAGACCGGCAAACGCCGCGATGCGGGCAACCCCGGCGTAGATGCGACATCCGGCGTGGTGGCGTCGCCCGGATACTTGAACATGTACTCCACCGACCCCCGCTGTACCCCGGTATCCGGACGCCACGGGCCGTGGGGGTACTTGTCACCCTGGAAGTAGCCGTCATCGGCAGGATCGGAGTAGATGAGGACGCCGGCTGCTCCTCGCTGCTGCGCCAGGTAGACCTTGACTCCACGGAAATTCATTCCGTAGCGAACCAGAACGATCTTTCCCGCCACGTTGATGTGCATCTCTTCCAGCTTCTTGAAATCTTCCGGCCGCCCGTAATTCGCATAGACAGCCTCAGCCGTTACGTCACAGGAGGGGGAAGAGCCATTGAAGGCGGGCAGCACGCGGGGATCATCTTGATAGGGATCGTTATCGACATGCTCGCGGGTGGGTCCGCTCATCAGGATCTTCCCATCGGCGTTGGTAGCCTCGAGAAAGACCTCCTGGGGAAGATTCATCCACGCCTTGTAAGGAACGATCTGGGTTTCGAGGCCGGCGCCCTTGAACTTCCCTGCCACATAAAGGGCCGTATCGTAGTCCTCTTTGCTGGCTGCAACGTGCGGAGCGGCAGTAAGTATCTTGAGTTCTTCCTGGGCCGACTTGGTATCGGGTATTGCCAGGAAATCCTGATCGATTTTGGCCTGCCGGGTGAAGTCGCGAAATCCCAAGACTCTGTCGGGAAAAGGTGAAACCTGCGCCAGGACAGGGAACTGAGCGACGACCAGCAGGAAGAAGAGCAACCGTTTTGGCAACGAGAAGGCGATAACAAAGTTTATACGAAGGGACTGCTGCCCTAGAGAAAGCAGTCCCTTAGCAGACTATTTACGCGACGAGTTGAGTGCAATGCGAACAGCGCTTGGCCCCGATCGGGATCTCGCTCAGGCACTCCGGGCACGGTTTGGTGGTAGGCGCCGCAACGTCCTTGGGCCGAAACCTGTTCAGCAACGTATTGACCGGCAGCACGACCAGAAAGTAAATGGTCGCGGCGATAATCAGGAAAGAGATCAGGGCGTTGAGAAAGTCGCCGTACTTGATCGCGCCGCCATGGAGATGAAGCACCAGGAATGAGAAATCCGGCTTACTGAC
>DASRRN010000306.1:0-3266 GCA_035695685.1 Acidobacteriaceae bacterium
GAGTGCCGGGGAGGCTGAGGTTTATGTATGAGTCCCGCAGGGACGACACAATGCGCAGCCCGGGTGGGCGATTGGCTTAAAGTCGTTCATCAGCGCACCTCGAGAACTCGTGCCATTTAGACGGCAGCCGATCAACAAGCAACCTGAATCTTGTTCGGCCAAGCTCGCGTCAAAGCACCCAACGAGTTACATCGTAAAAAAGCAAGGCGATCCGCTAATTTGGACAGCTCTGGCCGAACTTAGCCCAGGACGCTAGTCCTGGGTACACCAAGAAACATGATTGAGTCCCGCAGGGACGGCTGCAGGAGGATTGCGTCGCGGCCCATTTTCAGCCGTCCCTACGGGACTGGGTCGTCCTTTCAAATCCAACCCAGGACTAGCGTCCTGGGCTAAGTTCAGTCGTCCCTTCGGGACTAAATTCCTAGATCCCCGAGTTCTCACACATGCCCTAAAGCCCGTCCCCTTCAGACGATAGAGTTTTCCGCAGCCTTTGAAGCCGTGCGCTTCGTCCAGAATCTAAAGCCGCCCGGAGCTATCCCTTTGCAACGCGGGTTGCAATCATGTCGACGGCGCGGTGAGCGGATAGAGCTGCACCCTCCTGCCAACCGACGATGTGGCTGGTGTGGTCTCCGGCCAGGTAGACGCGGCCCTGGGGCTGGATCCAGACTTCGTACCCAGCCGGACCCCCAATTTCGAAACCGCTGACCCAGGACCCGAGGTTGTACGGGATTTGTCCCCAACTGACGTAAATAGGATTCTTCAACTCTTGCGAGCGGCCAGGATGCAACAGTTCAATCGACCGGCGGGATGCAGCCAGCTTAGCCTCTGGTCCGGGCAGGCGACCGAATTCCGAGCCGTTCTCGATTCCGTATCCACCCAGGATTATGCCGGTTTCGGAGAATAGTTTGGCGCTCGGGTACCAGACCGTGTCGACCGGCTGGCGGAGAAACGAAATGCCGCCGTAGATGTTGCACTCCTGCTCCCAGAATCGCCGTGACTCCCAGGCGATTTTGTAAGCAGAGTCGTAAGAGCAACCATCGATGACGGCCTTCAGCTCAGGAGAGAAATCGGTGTCCATGGTTTTGAGGATGGTTAGGGGTAACGCGCAAATACAGTAGTCTGCGCTCACGGTTTCGTGCTTGCCGGTTACGCCATCACGGTAGACGACTTTTACGCCGGATTCGTTTTGACGGATCTGAACCACTTCCGCGGACTGCCGGATCACGCTCCCTAACTTCTTCTGGAAGGCCATGGGAATCTGGTCCATCCCGCCGACCGGCTGAAACATCGTCGCCTGCCAGTCGATCTCATCCTCCTCCATCAACTCCCGCCAGAGATGAGCTGATAACAAGGCGCGCATATCCAGGGGGTCGTGGGGAATGCCTTCCGTGTCGCCCGCTCCGGGGCTGACCTTCCATCCGGCGCGCGACGACCCCTTGTAGAAGAGATCGGGAGAGAGATCCCCGTACTGCCTTAGGAACTCAATCATCTGCTCCTTGTCGTCGTGGCTCAGTTCCTGGTCGAGGGCGCCGCGCTGGACACACTTGGCCAGCAGCTCTGAGACATGGCCGCGGGTATCGTATTCCACCTGCCGGTTTTGCACGGTCTTGCCGCCATCGAGCGTGCTCGCCTGCAGGTAGGCGCTGCGCGAAGCGTTGACTTCGACCTCCAGCGGAACCCCCAGCTCGCGGCAGTAACCGAGCATGGTCTTATGCACCGACGGAAGCCGGGCGGGACCTACATTCTGGTAAAGACCTTCCCCAAACACGCAGTTCTGGGTGAAGCCGTTGGTGAAATCGACTTTTGTGCCGTTGCGCACGGTCCAGTTCCTGCCGCCGACGCGCTCCCGGGCTTCGAGCAGGGTGCAGGTATAGCCGAGCTTTCCCAGCTCATAAGCGGACGACAGGCCGGCAATGCCGCCGCCTAAAATCACAACACTGGTCCCCCTGCCGGAACCCACCAGGTGGTCGACTGTCGGCGCAGCCGATGCCATGACGGGGAGCAGCCCCAGGGACTGCATCATAGTGAAGGCGGCCCCATACCCGCCGGCCCGGCCAACCCTCATCAGAAAATCACGCCTGCTCAGACTCATCTTTGAACCTTTCTCCATCCGCCCAAATGGCCATCTCCGGTGAATTTGAATGGTAGAATTGGAGCTTTCCGGATTGCTTTCGATGTGGAACAGAAGCTCCGTTGTGGCAGCGCCGGGAGTGCCAGGCGCCGCGGAAGGTTTGTGTACTGCGCTGTTCGCGGGAACGGCCGGCAATTGGCCTTCCACTTTTAGCGCAGAAAAATCAACCCTTGGAAAACCAAGGATCGCGAAACGCGAGAACTATCAGTCTTCAACTTGGAAGCCGTACAGCAGAGAGTGCAACGAGGAAGGTGTGGTGAGGGGTTACGTTTCGACAGGGAGAACGTTCACCACCGTAACCCTGCAGGACGCTGCACCGGGACGGAAACGAAGCTTAGGGTAACGGTAGCAGCAGACGAAAGCAACAGCAAAATGGCGTTTCTTTTCCGCCGCCATAACCTGACATGGGATGTAGGGTAATGACCGAAGAAGGCCCAAGGGCCGAAGAAGTACTGGATATCGAGTTCCTCCACGAGATTGGCAGCCGCATGGCGGCCGCGGATCCGTTTCATGCCGTGCTCGAACGGGTTGTTGATTTCGTTTCGACGGTGGTCATGTGCGATTCCTGCTTTGTTTACGTCCTCGAAGGCGAAAAGCTGGTGCTGCGAGCTTCAAAAAATCCCCACGCTGACCTGGTGGACGCACTCGATCTACAACTTGGCCAGGGAATTACCGGCTGGGTCGCCATGCATCAACGGCCAGTGGCTATCAGCTCCCAGGCGTGGAGTGATCCCCGTTTCAAGATGTTCAACGATCTGCCGGAAGATCATTTTGAAGCGTTTCTTTCGGTGCCTATACTGTGCCGCGGCAAGCTGGTGGGCGTGATCAATGTGCAGCATCGCAAGCCGCATCACCACAGTCCCCGCCAGGTGCGGCTGATCTCCATGGTCGGTTTTCTGGTCGGCGCCGAGTTGGAGATGGCGCGGCTGGAAAGCGAACGGGTGCTGCTCGCCGATCGACTCGAGGTGAGAAAGCTCATGGATCGCGCGAAGGGTATTCTGCAACGGGAATTGCATCTGGATGAAGAAGGTGCGTACCTGGCCTTGCAGAAGCAGAGCCGGCAGAAGCGGAAGGCTATTCGCGAGATCGCCGAGGCCATTATTCTCACGGAAGAGATTCGGCGGTCACGAAAGTA
>DASRRN010000307.1:0-2930 GCA_035695685.1 Acidobacteriaceae bacterium
GCGTCCCCTTGATTGAGCAGTTTTGACAACTTGAGAAACACCACACCACAGCGGAGCGAAAGCCCCTATATGAGGAAGTCCGATGCCGGGTAGGTCCGGGCTTCCTCGCCGCAGCGAGCTTCAGTCCGGACACCCATCCCCCAGAGCCACCGGCCCTGAGGCACGCTTCTCTTTCCATCCCTCAGGGCTTATCGCGCTTGTAGCGCTTCTCGCGCACCTGAAATTTGGCAAACCATCCCCTGGCACACCGTCTCCGTAGAGCGCGCATACGCGCCTTTGCCACCACCCAAATCCTGGTGACAAAAATCCTGGTGACAAAAATCCTGGTGACAGACTGGACTGCACCCCTGAGCTGATACACGCTGGGAGGCTATTAATTCGGGGACACCTCGGCCGGTTTTGTTTGTTTTTATATATCTTTAAGCAGTCGCCGGGCGGCGGGAATGTGGAATATCCCGAAGGGATTTCCAAGGCCTGTGGGAGCGGTGGTAAACCGTTCTTTGGTTTTCCACGGCTTCCATCAGCGCCGTCATTTCCGCGAGCCTAGCTGGCCTGCTCGAATTCTTCCGGTGTTAGATATTGTAAAGCTGAATGCAACCTGCGCCGGTTATACACCTGCTCCAGGAACTCGCCGATGCGGCTGCGCGCGTCTTCTATATCGCGATAGTCAGCCCCGTATACCTCCTCCTGTTTGAGCGTGCGCATGAATCGCTCTGCGCGTGCGTTGTCGTATGGATTGCCTTTGCGGCTCATGCTGATTTGAATCTCGTTGCCCTCCAGTAGCCTGGTGTAATCGATCGAAGCATACTGCACGCCTCGATCAGAGTGATGAATCAGTTCCTCAGCCTTCCAATCGCGGCCGCTCAAGGCCATCTGCAACGCTCCAATGGCCAGTTCAGCCTCCAGCGTCCGGCCCAGGTTCCAGCCGATCACTCGCCGCGAATAGGCATCCAGCACCACTGCCAGATAGACAAACTCATTGCGAAGGCGAATAAACGTAATGTCGGCCACCCATAATTGGTTGATTTTGGTTAGCTTCACGCGCCGCGCCAGATTCGGATAGATCGGCAAAGCATGCACCGAATCCGTCGTAAACACATACTTCCTTCGACGCAAGCTCAGCAGGTTGTCTTCTTGCATCAGTCGCAGGACGCGCTTGTGATTAACCACATGCCCTTCACGCCGCAGCAAAGCAGTCAACATGCGGTAGCCACGAAGACGATGATGCGCCACCGCTAACTCCTGCAACCGAGCACGCAGCAACAAGTCTGCCTGTTTGGGCGCAGTGTGCTGCAAAGAGCGATAGAACCCCACACGACTTACTTCGGCAAGTTGACATTGCTGTTCCACAGTCAGTACTACTCCTTCGAACGAGAGCGAAGCTTCGATGCCACGATAGACTCCTTGCCGCCATCGCTGGTACGACTCGACGCTGCTCCCCTGACTTGCTCGAAGGCTCGTTTGAAAAAATCCACCTCCAGTTGCTTACGGCCTAGCAGCCGTTCCAGCTCAGCGATCCGCTCCTCGGCTGCACTGGGTACTGGCGGAGATACGGACTGTGATTTGCTCCCTGGCGGCCGGCCCTTGCGTCGCTCCAACCCCGCTATGCCTGCCGCCTTCAATTGATCTCGCCATTGGTAGAGAAGCTTTCGCCGAACACCCAACTTCTCGGCCAAACCAACGATGGTCGTGGCCTCTGCCATCCGACGCACCGCTTCCCGCTTGAACTCTACGCTGAACTTTCTTGCCTTCATCGTCATTCGGCCTGCTCCATTATGGCCGATATGTGTCACCCATTTCTTCCGCCTAACCGTGTCTCACTTTTGGGGTGCAGTACATTTCGTCACCGCCTTTCCGTCACCGCCTTTCCGTTGACTTTCCGCACTTTTCACGGCATCATTCGTGTCACTTTCCCGCAGCCCGAGCCTGTACCCATTGAGGTCAGACCGGTTGGGGACAAATCCGGGCGCTGCATCATGTTCCGGTATGCCGGGCGGCAGGGCAGAGGGGCGTCCCAGCGATAGTGCGCACCTGCGCAATGTCATGTTCCTAGGGATGCCCACAGGAGGACAATAGTCCATGGTAACCACGCTTGTTCTGACGCGAAAGCCGAACTATCCTTTTCAGTCCACTGAGTTCCCCAAGCAGCATGGCCGCTTTGGAACGCTGATCGTGCTGAGCGGCAGCAAGGTGAAGGCAGTGCAGGTTGTGCCGGGTGCGGGCGCGCCGAGCGGGGCAATCTCCGTTCCCGACGGGGTGCTCGACCCTACCACCGTGGATGGCGGCGATGTAAGAGAGATCAAGCGCTATACGACCATCGAACGGATGGATAACATGATCCAACTGGCCCCGCAGGAGCACATCGGTATCAACAACAGCAATACTTACAAGGGCGAATTGTACAGGGTTGGACCGTTCGGGCTGTCTTTTGAGCCCAACAATTCGGCCGTCCTGCACCTGAAGACCGCCCTGAAATCGAATCCCCGACTGTATGCAAAGGCAAACGGGAACTGCTTTCGCGTCCAGGGCGGACTGCGTGCCAAGGAGCGGGCAATTCTCATTCACGCGGCGCCGCACGTTGGCTGGCTGACTGGCTGTATCGGACCGCGGAGGTGGAAAGATATGAGCACAAATTCTACGGAGACCTGCTTCGATGCTATGCGTGAGTTGGTCGCAATCGGACCGCGCCCCTCGGAACTGTTTGTTGTCGACTGGTAGGTTCTGGGGGCCAAGGCCTGTCCGACGAGGATTTCGGGCGCTGCAACTCGCAAATTTTGCAGATTCTGCCGGCAGATGTTGGAGCACGCGATAGAGAACGGGCGGGGCGGGGTCTACCTGAGGCTCACGCCTGAGCAGTACAGGAAGCTGAGGCCGGTCTGAGTCTGCTGAGTGAGCCGTATCTAGAGATAGGTTGCCCGGCTCAAAAGGGA
>DASRRN010000308.1:0-4262 GCA_035695685.1 Acidobacteriaceae bacterium
GTACCCGGCGCCACCGTGACCCTGGTAAACCAGGGAAGTTCCGCCACCCGCACGGCGACCAGCGGCGCTTCCGGGAATTATGAATTCCTGAACCTCGATGCGGGGACTTACCAGGTAAGTGTCGCGGCCAGCGGCTTTAAGGATGTGGTCTTCGATCACCTGGTGTTGCAGGCCCGCGATACGCAGCGTATCGATGCAAACCTGGCCGTCGGTTCGGCCTCACAGACGGTTGAGGTCCAGGCTGCCGGCGACGTGATCACCACCGATGAGTCCAGCCTGGCCACAACCAAGACCGGCCACGAATTGGTCGATCTGCCAGTGGCTGTCTACTCACGGTCGAATGGTTCCACGAGCCCGATATTGACCCTGACCACGGAACCCGGGGTGCAGGTGGACGATAACTCGAACCTGGTGATCGCGGGCACGACGCCGGCGCTCATGTCGTTCACCATCGACGGCATCAGCAGCGTGAACGTGGAAAACAGCGGACCCATCGCCGAGCTTTTTCCGTCATTCAATTCAATCTCTGAGATCAGGGTAAGTGAGACCAACAACAATGCGGAATATAGCGGCGTCGCAGACGTGACCACCACCTCACGAGCGGGCACAAATACCTATCATGGCGGCATCTTCGAAAACCTGGAGAACACTGCCCTGACAGCAGGTAATCCTTTCACCGGCAAGCCGAAGCTCATCATGAATAACTTCGGGGGCTTCGCCGGTGGTGCAGTCAGAATCCCGAGGCTGTATAACGGGCATGACAGGACGTTCTTCTTCGGCAGCTATGAAGGTTTGCGGCTGCCGCGTGAGTTTCCGCTGGTAGAAAGCTTCCCCAGCGTGGATATGCGCAATGGAAACCTTTGGAATTATCTGAGTGTGCAAGGGGGTGGCGCACCGCTGCCGATTTACAATTACGATGGCACGCAGATTCCCTGCACCGGTCCTTCGAATTGCTCGGTTCCCGTATCTCCGGTAGCGGCGAACGCAATCAAGTATCTGATGCCGCTTCCCAACGCCGGCAGCGCCGACTCCTTCCAGAACAACTATGCAGTCAACTTTCCCGCGCCGATTTCAAGTAATCAATTCGACGTGCGGATTGATCAGAATATTACTTCCAGCCAGTCTATTTACGGCCGGTACACTTTTAAGAACCGTGCGGTGACCACGGCTCCCGAGGTGAACTGTGTTGGCTTTTGCGAGACCAGTCAGTCCCCGTTGCTCGGTGGTATTGATCAGCCGGAGCAGGATCGTGGCTTGACGATCGCCTATAACTACACCATCAATTCCAACCTGATCAACGAATTTCGTGGAGGCTTCAACTCTACCCGTACGCAGCTAAACGCCAACGTGGATTCGACTGCGCTGATCAACCAGGTCGGGCTTACGGGCATTCCGGACATACCCACAGTGGCCTCCGTGCCAGATATTGAGATTGCCGGGTTGCAACGAACGGGAGGACTGAACACAACGCGTCAGCAAAGCAAGGTTATCCAGTTGCTGGACAATCTGACCTGGATTAAGGGCAAGAATACGTTCAAGTTCGGAGGCGATGTTCGCCGGCTGACCGACCACGACGAAAATGTATTTGGCAATTACCGTTCCGGACAATACGTGTTCAACGGTACGAGCGATGTGGGCACGACGATTGGCGATCCGTATACCGAGTTCTTGCTGGGATACCCGGATAACACCACGTTAGCGCAGGTGACGAATCCGGCGATGAACGGCCTGGGGTACTCGTATGCAGTGTTTGCCCAGGATGACTGGAAGCTGACGCCGTACCTGACGATTAATGCAGGTTTCCGTTATGAGTTGCACCCTCCTTTGAAAGATACCCACTACAACACGGCGGCTTTTTTGCCGGACTATGACCAGAACGGCATTCATGGCGCGGTGGCGGTGCCAAATGCGCAGGGACTCTCTTACACGAATCCCGGCTTCCAATCGTCGATAGCGCCTACGCCTATCCTCACTGCCGCACAGGCTGGTCTGCCGCAAACGCTGCGCTACACCTATAGGAATGATTTCGGGCCGCGCATTGGTTTTGCATGGCGGCCGGACCACAACGACAAGACCGTCATCCGTGGAGGTTGGGGAAGGTTTATCGAGTCGCCTCTCGGCTTCTCGTTGGTTTCCGGCTGGGCGGTACACGCCAGCTTCGTTCCCTTGTACCAACAGGATTACGACCCCAATACCGGCTTACCGCTGCTCAGCTTTCCTTCTCCCTTCCCCGCCAACCTCGATCAGCCGGGAACGGCGAGCTTCGAATATGCCTTCCCGATCCACTACAAAGATCCGTCGGTGCAGCAGTGGAACTTGACCTTCGAACACGATTTAGGGCACGACATTGGAATGCGGATGTCGTATACCGGGAGCCACGGAACGAACCTGGAAAACTTCAATGACCTTAACCAGGTGCATCCCAACGATGGCAGCACTGTGCAGCCACTGGACTATCCCATCTGGGGCATTATTCAAAGCGTAGTCAACCAGGCAGTCAGCAATTACAACAGCTGGACCGGGGTGCTGGAGAAGCGGATGTCCCATGGGCTGCAGTTCCAGACCAGCTACGTGCTTACCCGGGATCTCTCCGACGCAGGAGGAGCGGTTCCAACCCAATTTGCCCCAGCGGGAGGCAATTGGGTTTCAGACCGCTTCAACCCCCGCCTGGACTATGGCAACGTAATGTTTGACCGTCGCCATCGCGTCCTAAGCACGTTCCTGTATCAGCTTCCGTTTGGCAAGGGAGCAACTTTCCTGGCCAATAGCGGTCGATTGCTGGATACGGCGGTCGGCGGCTGGCAGCTTGGCGGGGTGCTGGTTTTTCAGACCGGAGCATTCCTCACTGCGTCACAACAGTCAGTCGATTCAGCCAATACAGGCATTCTAAACACGCTGGGCGCGGCCCGGGCCGATGTGGTTCCCGGTGTATCTCCGCGAGCCACGCAGGGACTGGTTAACCCGGGAGGTCCGGTGTTTATCAATCCTGCTGCGTTCACGTTTCCGCCTGCTAACGCCGGGCGGTTTGGAACCGCCTCAGTGGGAAGTATAGTCGGGCCCGGCACAGACGCTGTTTCCCTTTCGCTGATCAAGTCCATTAAGATTACAGAACAATTACAGTTACAGTTTGGCGCGCAGGCAGCAAATGCGTTCAATCATCGGAATTTCGACGTTCCGGACACCATTCTCGACGATTCCGCCTTTGGGACCATTTCCAATTTGCAGAGCGCGGAAGGGGCAGGCCCACGGAACGTGGAGATCACGGGCCGCATCAGCTTCTAAGAGGGGTTCAGGAGGAAGGGGAGAGGCTGGTTCAGCCTCTCCCCTTTTCTGTTTTGCGGTGGTGACAGTGGCTAAAGGCGAATTCGATTTGCAGGAGTGATGTCGGCCGAATGCTCGCTGCGGGGAGGCAGGCCATGCCCTGGAGAACGCTTTCAGTTTGAAAGAACGTACCTCAGGGGCTAAAGCCCTCATCTTTGTTGGCTCTTTTCGGCACGACTGAAGTCGTGCCCTGATACAAAGCATCAGAGCGGTGAGTCACGAAAAACTCGCGCATTCCGCAGCTTTTGCTTCACGCCCGGCGTGCGCTTGATAGCTGCGCTGTGGGGCCTTCGATCTATCCATCCTCTTTTGAAATGTAGAAACTTCAAGGCCCGACTAAAGTCGGGCCCTGGAGTTTCTACATATTTCAACACCAGGGCGGCAGGCAGCGGACCCTAGGCACCATAGTTTGTGACAGGCTACAGCATGATCCGTGCCAGCCCCGGACTTCAGTCCAGGGTCAAACCCGCGAGAACGCTTTATCTTGCCACTACCGGGCTTTTAGCCCTGGTGAAAATGCCCCAAGCTCCCCAATCGACCTCATTCGCATCATCAATCTCGAGTTCAAAGACCTTGCACAGACCTGGGGATGGAAGATGATTACAGCGCATGGAAAGATGTACCCGTGACCATCAGGTGGGTACCGCAACAAGATCCTGTACGCGGGCTTCGGTGGTTGAAAAGCTCCGAACGGCATAGGCAAGATAGGCATCCTCGAGGTCCTTCGACTCCGCGCCATCCAGCGCGGTGTCACGCGAAAAATCTGTGAAGCGCTCCGCTCAGGATGACGATTTTGTGGGAGTTTTGAAGAAAACATTCCAAACAAGTTAGCGCTTATGGACTGAAGTCCGGGGCTGGCACAGCTTAGGCGGTTCGTTGATCTAAATACGGCAAAAATGTCTTCCGCCGGCGAATTCGCAACTCCGAAATATGTAGAAACT
>DASRRN010000309.1:0-17536 GCA_035695685.1 Acidobacteriaceae bacterium
CGCAAGGATCTGGGTAGCGCCGCTTCGCTCAAGACTACATTGCGTGCGCACGCGTCGGTGCTCTACCGATTGCGCTGATGGCCACCCGGTCATCTCCTCGGGTCACGCCGCCCTTCCCGTCGCTTTCCCGCCAGCGGCAAAATTGTTGCACGGAAATTGCCAATCATTCAGTGGATGCACGCCCGTCCATGGCTCAACAAATTTGTCATCTGGACCAGAGCGCAGCGGAGTGGAGACAAGGAAGGTAGTTGGAAATACCTGAACATTCAGAACATTCCGTCAGATCCGGGAAGAGTCGTGACTTGGTGACCGGCCAGGTCGAGAATCCGGATTCCGGTTTTATGAGCAGCGACGGATCTCGTGTGCGAGTTCAGGCCGATGGGCAACCGCTATTGCACAACCACGGTCATGCTTGTGTTGTGACTCAAGCTGCCGGAGACCGCGGTAATGGTCGCTGTATAGGTTCCAGCGGGGGTTCCTGGCGTAGTCGTTGTGTGTGCAGAGGAAGATGATCCCCCGCCACCGCAACCGATAACGGACAAGCCTGCGTATGCAATCACAGTGATCGCCATAAGCAGCGCCCTCTTCCGCCTCCACGGGAGCAGCGTACCCAGCAAGACCGCCCAAGCCACCGGGGCTCCGCCAAAGGGGAGCCCGGAGTGAGAGGCAGTGGTGGAGGCAGCGGTAGAAATGGTAACGGTCACCGTCTGTGATGCGCCGCTGAGCTGCACGGTAGTGCTGGATAAATTGCAGCTCGGCGCCGGGGTTGCGGACGGCGTGATGCTGCAGCTAAGGTTCACGGCTCCGGTGAAGCTTCCTGCAGGCGCGACAGCAATACTGAATTGCGCGTTCTGCCCCGCCGCGATGGCTTGCGAAGCTTGCGATCCGGAAGCTAATCCGACGGTAAAATCCGCAGCCGCCACGCCGACACCGGAGAGCGCAATGGTCTGCGGACTGCCCCCGCCGCTCTGCGCGACCGTGATGGTGCCGCTCGCATTCCCCGCCGCGGAAGGCACAAACGTAACCGAAATCTGACAACTGCTCCCAATGGCCAAGGACGTCCCGCACGTGTTCGTTTGCGCGAATTCACCCGAGGCTGAGATGCCGGCTATGTTGAGCGGGGCGTTCCCGCTATTGGTCAGGGTCGCTGTCTGCGCCGTGCTGGTGGTGCCCACAACTTGCGAGGCGAACGTTAGCGTGGTGGGGCTGAGGTTAGCAGAGGGTCCGATGGCCGTGCCGGCCAGTTCCACGGATAGCGGACTGCCCGGCTCCGTTCCGCTGATCGAGAGACTGGCCGTTCTCGATCCGCCAATCGTCGGGGTGAACGTTACGTTGATGGTGCAACTCCCCCCAGGGGCCAACGATGCTCCGCAATGATTGGTCTGGGTAAAGTCCGCGCTATCAGTACCCGTAACGCTGATCCCGCTGATATTCAACCCGGAGTTTCCGCTGTTGACCAGCATGATCGGCGTGGGAGTGCTGCTGGTGCCCACAGCTTGCGATGGGAAGATCGCCCGTGATGGATCGGCTGTGAGTGCGGGTCCATTGACCCCGCTTCCACTGAGAGGAATGGTAGCGGGGCTGGTTTTGGTACTGTCACTGAGCAGAATGGTACCCGACTCCAATCCGGTGCTATTGGGCGAGAAGGTCACCGTAATCGCGCAATGGGCTCCAGCCGCGAGGCTGGCTCCGCAGTCGTTCGTCTGGCTGAAAGTGCCGCTGGCCGCAATATTGGTAATGTTGAAGCTGACACTGGCCGGGTTGCTGATGGTGATGGTTTGCGGCGCGCTCATCGTTCCCACGCCTTGCGCTCCGAAATTGAGCGACGCGGGTGCGACGGCCTTAAAAGCGGTGCTCAGTAGTACTCCGATTTCTCCCGCCGGTGTGTTGTATCCCGTCCCTCCAACCACGTCCGGTACTCCGTCGTGGTTAATATCCACAACGGCGGCGATCCCGGATCCAAGGGAAACGATAAACGGTTGACCGAAGGTCCCATCACCTTTGCCCAACAAAATCGCTGCGCCATCCATGATGAGGTCTGGTTTACCGTCTGCATTGAAGTCGCCGACCGCAGGATATCCGCTGGCGCTCCCAGAAGGGGGCGCGGTTCTAAATGTGCCATCGCCATTCCCCAGAAGAACCACCAAGGGCTGGGAATCCTGTTGCGTTGTCACCGCCAGATCCAGCTTGCCATCGCTGTTAAAGTCACCCGCGGCAAGGGAGGCGGCTTCGCTTACGGCATAGTTGACAGGTGGCTGGAAGGTTCCATCCCCATTGCCTAAAAGCACAGAAACTCCGGTTCCCGCTAGAACGACAAGGTCCAGCTTGCCGTCCCCGTTGAAATCGCCTGAGATAATCTCTCCAGTTGAAGTTCCGGTGGAATACTCCACATGGGTGGGAAAGGTTCCGTCGCCATTGTTGAGGAGGATGGAAATGTTATTTGAGGCGGAGTTGGAAGTGGCCAGATCGGGTTTGCCGTCTCCATTGAAATCCCCAATCACCAGGGATCCAGGCTGCAAGCCGGTGGCGTATGGTACCGGAGGCTGAAACGTACCGTCACCGTTGCTAATGAGAACGGCTGCATAACCCGGGAGGCAGGCGCCCTGGGTGCAATTGGTGTACACCATGGCTATATCGGCCTTGCCGTCCCCATTCAAATCCGCCGCCGCGATGGCTCCGTTACTCGGAACCGTCGTAGAGATTTGCGCCTGGAGCGTCCCATCGCCATTTCCCAGGTACACGACCAACTCTGTTGTGGCTACACTATAGGGGGCGTCGACCGCAAAATCGGGCTTGCCGTCTCCGTTGAAGTCGGCCGAGATCACCTGCATCTGGAGACTGGCAGCTTGAATCGGGTATTGCGTTCCTCCAACGAAACTGCCGTCGCCAAGGCCAAGCAAAAGAGAGATGCTTGCCGGGCCAGTGGCTGCCGAAGCAGTGGCTGAGCAGCTGAATGGCGTGGCGCATCCTGAGTTCGCAACCGCTAGATCTAACCTTCCATCCCCGTTAACGTCGGCCGCGAGAACTTCGGTAGAGTAGTAAGGCTCAGCGTACTTCACTGCCGTTTGAAAACTGCCATCGCCATTTCCGAGAAGAATGGAAACACCGCTTTGCCCAGCGACTACCACGTCGGGCTTCCCATCGTTGTTCAAGTCGGTGGCGGTGGCGGAAGCTGCGCCATTAGGAACGGCATAGCTCGCGTGCAACACAAACGTTCCATCGCCGTTTCCGAGAAATAAGCCGCCGTCCGCGTACAAGTCCAATTTGCCATCGAGATTGAAATCGGCTGCCGCCAATGCGGACCCTTGAAGCTGCGAAGACACACCGTAATTCAAAGGAGCTTGAAACGTCCCATCGCCATTGCCCAGCAGCGTGGAAACCGTGACTCCAGAGACCACCAGGTCGAGCTTATGGTCATTGTTGAAATCTCCGATGACCAGGTTTTGGGCAGAAGGCACTTGGTAGACAACCTGCGGCTGGAAAGATCCGTCCCCTCGACCAAGTAACACAGAAACGGTGCCGTCCTCGAGGTTGACCATCGCCAGATCGAGTTTGCCGTCCCCGTTAAAGTCAGCCGCCGCAAGCGCGGAAGGATTTTTGCCCGTGGCGTAGTCAAGAGGCGGCTGGAAGCTTCCATCACCGTTGCCCAGCAATATGCTCACGGTGCCGGCGTCACAAACCAGGACATACAGCGCCGGCGCGGCCTCCTGGTAGGCGCAGTTCCCGTCAGTGACTGCAAGGTCTAGGATGCCGTCGTTGTTGAAGTCTCCACTCACAACGGCCGTGGGTGCAGGTCCTGTCGCATAACTCACCGGCGCATTGAATCCGCCGTCCACCTTCCCCAAAACGACCGATACGGTGTTGTTGCCCTGGTTTGCGGAAACAAGGTCGACGATGCCATCGCCATTGAAGTCGCCGGCAGTGGTCGAAAACGCACCCGGACCAACGGGTACATCCATTCTGCCGAAGACGTAGTTTTGGCCGTGACCCACGGTGACCGAAAGCAGAAGAGAAATGATCACTGCAACAAACCAGCGGTGACGAATGGAAACCCCCTTTGTCCTAACCAGCTTCAGGGAAGCCACTAGATATTACCGTTTCTTTAAGCGAGCGGAAAGGAACTTCGGGAATGTTACTTTGCACGGCAGTAATCGTAACAAGGTGACCGTACCCTGCTCGGGATGAACCATCCCATCACGCAGCCTGTGCAGCCCGCTAAAAGACATCCATCGAATCCGCATGCCTGCAGCTCAGCCACCCAACCTCATCACGTAGCTCCTGATTTTTCCGTAACAACTCGGCAATCAACAACTTCAGCCGGTGGCATTGATCCTCGAGTGCGATCAAATCGCCCTGCAGCCCGGACGCTGCATGGAAAGCAGCGTCCACAGCCCCCGGCCCTCTGGTCTGAGGACCGGCAAATCCTTCAGACCTCATCGATGACCCGGGCCGCACCATCAATTGCCTCCGCGACTTTGCGAATCTGCTCCGCCGAGAGGTTTCCCCGCTCGGTCCGGATTTTTAACGCATACCGGAGATTCATGATCGCCCGCATGATCTGCGGCGATCGACCCCGACCGAACGCTTTCCCGGCCTGCTCCATTCGTCCAAAAATGGCTTTCAGAACGACCTTATTCTCCTTCAGATATTCCAGCCCGCTTTCCGTGGCTGCGTACAGCTTTTTGCTGCCCTCGGTAGAGGAGACAGTGGCATAACCTTCCTCCTCCAACATGGTGAGAGTTGGATATACCACCCCTGGACTCGGTGCGTAGGCCCCGGAAAGCCGCTCTTCAATGGCCTTGATGATCTCGTAACCGTAACTTGGCTTATCTGCGATGAGTTGCAGAATAACGAACCGCAATTCTCCGTTGTCGAAGTGCCTTTCGCGGCCGCCCCCACCACCGAAACCCCGGTCGTGACCCATAGGGCCACCGAACCCTCCATGACGCCCGCGGTGACGCTCCATCCCGTGGTGGAAACCTTCCCCGTGGTGCCGCCCTCCCCGCCTGTCTTCGAACTTCTCTTGGTCAAACATATTTTCTTACTCCTTTTAAGATATATCTTACGATATATCTTAGATTGTCGGAAGTCAATGGGGATTCACCGATTTGGGTTTTCGCGCGCCTATTCCATGACCCTCGATTTCTCCCGCATGCGGATCCGGCGAGAACTGATAAGGGCTAAAAAAGGTGCGTGAACCGAAAAGAAACCGCAGATCTTTCCACGCCGCTCCCCAAGATTTCCTGTGGAACTTGGTAGCGTTGGCAGACTTCATGCGCCTTTCTCTACAGAAAGCCGCATTAAGAGCGCCGTAGGCGCGCCACACATATTTCATCTTGCGTAGAAAGAATGCGTGCATCCTAACATCTATGCTGACGTGTCCTCATCCACGCATCCGAACGCGAACAGCAGAACCCAAAAATGGGTGCCCCAACGATGGCTTTCACTGATCTAGCTATTTGGCAGCACGGGAGGGCCACAATATTCGTTGTGAAGTGAGGCATACGCAATGACCACAACATCATCACTCCCGGAAGTCATGAAAGCAGCGGTAGTGGATGCAGCCGGACCAGCCAATACGATCCACATCAGAAACGTGCCCGTACCCCAGCTCTCCCGCAATCACGTCATCATTGCGCTTGAATATGCCGGACTGGGGATATGGGACGCCTCCAAGCGAGCGGGCGCCTACGGATCGGTAAAGCCGGGAACCATCCTCGGTTCCGACGGCAGCGGAACGATCGCCGCCATCGCCGCCGATGTCAAACAATTCAAAGTCGGCGATCGCGTCTATTCTTATAGCTACGACAACCCGGCCGGAGGATTTCATGCGGAATATGTGAGCGTTCCCGCCGACCGGGTGGGGCATGTTCCGGAACAACTGGAAATGAAGGTTGCCGGGGCTATGCCCTGCGTCGCTTTAACCGCTCAATCCGGGCTTGAGGTCCTGAAAATGAGCAGCGGTCAAACTTTATTCGTGTTTGGCGCCAGTGGGGGTGTTGGTTCCTTCGCTGTCTGGCTGGCAAAAGCACGCGGCGCAACTGTCGTCGGCTCGGCGCGGCCAGACGCGCAGGAGTATGTTCGTTCGCTTGGAGCGGCACACACCATCGATCCAAACTCCTCGGAGCGAGAATCCTTCCTGAAGCGGGTTGTGCCAGCAGGATTCGATACCGCTATGGTCACCGCCCCCGGTAACACGCTAACTGCCTTCTTATCGCACCTGAAAAAAGGCGCGCCGTTCGCCTATCCCAATGGCGTCGAGCCCAAACCACATCTCAGTGGCCATAGCGCCCTGGCGTTTGACGGTGAGATGTCACGCAAGGCGATCGACCATTTGAATGCTGCCATAGGTTCGCGGACCATCCCGCTGAAGATCCACGAATTTCCGCTCAAAGACGTGGTCGAGGCGCACCGCACCATCGAACACGGTCACGTCCTGGGGAAGATCGTACTCCGCATCCGTTGACGTCAGAGACTGCTACCAGAGCAGCTTGACTCCGAACTGAACCTGGCGAGACGTGGTCGACGTGCTCGAGATCGCGCCCGCCGTGCCGGAAACACCCGTGGGTGTGAACACGATGAGATTCGGTGTGTTGAAATTGGCCCGGTCCAGCAAGTTAAAGATCTCAGCTCGGAACTGCAGGTTCAGCCGTTCATGAAGAGCGGTTTCCTTCACCGCTGAGAAGTCCCAGGTCGCCAGGCCCGGGCCAACCAACGTGTCTCGTCCCAGGTTGCCAAAGAAACCGCTGTTCGCCGGCGGCTGCAGAAAAGCGCTTGGATTGAACCACTGACTCGGTTTCCCAAGGATCGCAGACCCGTGGAAGTCCGGATTCGCAAAGGGTCTAACCGGATTGCGCGTGTCGCCGTTATTAGATGGGTTGTAACTTAGTTGCGGCGTGAACGGGAAGCCGGCCTGCAACACGACAAGACTGTTCACCGACCAGCCACTCACCGCTCCATTACCGAACTTACCCAGCCCGGCCGCAAACCGCTTTCCATTGCCGAACGGCAATCCATACACCACGCTGATTACTCCCAGGTTGCGCACGTCGTACGTGGCCGGGCCCCAGTCTGCTTTGATGTCGTTCGGGTTTGACACTAACCCCGGCGCATTGCCGGCAGTGGTTGAGTTCAGGGAATCTCCATCGTCCAGTGCCTTAGACCAGGTGTACACGCCGCGAAGTGAAAGATCATGGCTGAAGCGATGGTTCAGATCAACCTGCAGTGAGTTGTAACTGCTGTCTCCACGAGAGAACCAAGTCCAGGTGTTGGCGATCGTGGTGTTGGCCTTCGGCCTACCGGTCGGAATATAAAAGGAACCCGCGGGAACCGGCGTTCCCGCCAACCCTACAGGAAATGTTTTCGGATACGTCGCTGGACACGGCGAGTCCGGGCAAATCGTCGGGACGGGTGTATTGCCATCGATGCCGACAATCTCATGGTACCCATGCGATCCCACATACCCAACCGTTAACGACGTATTCGGAGTGAGGGCTTGTTCGACTCGCAATGAATAGGAGATCAGCGTGGGCATCTTCAAGTCAGGTTGCACGCCGCCAGGGACCAGCAGCGCGTTGGAGGGCGGCGCGGATTCCGTTGACAGGGGCAGCTTGGATACCGGCAACGCTGCCACGCTATACGAAGGATTAAACGGCGCGTTCTGATCCGCTCGATATCCCAACGCATCTTGCAATTCGTAGTACATGCCAAACCCGGCGCGCACCACGGTTCTCTCTGAGTGCGGGCTCCACGCGAAACCAACCCTCGGTTGCGGAAGGAACTTCGCATTGTTGGCCGTAAACAGGTTGCTGGAGATACGCGGTTGATTGGAGATCACTCCATTGGTAAATAAATAGTTGGCTGCGCGGCCGTGAGCTTCATTCCATCCTGTCGAGAACTCGCCTCGAAACCCCAGGCTCAGGGTGAACTTGGGCCAGAGGCGAATCACATCCTGCGCGTAGAACGCTCCAAACAGCGATCGCCAATTCATCTCCGTCGGCGAAGGACTATACAAGAAGCTGCTGGTAGTGCCGGTAAGAAATGTCTGCAGGCTGGTAAACGTAGCCTGCCCGTACTGGCTCAGGTTGAGCGTCTCATTGGATTGGAACTGCTGAAACCATGCGCCGAAACTGAGTTGGTGCGCACCGCGCGTCAGTGCTACACGATCTTCATACGTATACAAATTGCGATCCACATTGAGGTTGCTTCCGTTGTTGCTCCCGGCCAGGCCTATTTGTGCCTGCGGATTCGATGCCGCGCTGCCACCCACTACTACCGCACCGACCAACCGGCCTGTTAGAAAACCGGGCACGTCTACCGCCGGTGTGCCAGGCGTTGGTTCGCCGGTGAAGAAATAGCCTGCGCGTGAATAGCCGAAGCGGGCCGTATTGAGCAGCCTCGGCGACACCACGTGAGTCTCCTCCACGCTCGCGACCTGCTCGCGAAGATTCAAGATGTCGGTGCTATACGGGTTAGCGGTCGTCGGTGTGAAATCTGAGCCATCGTCTGCGGTATAGATCCCTGAAAGGCTGTCCTTGCCAGAAATATTGTGGTCCAGTCGCGCCGTTCCAAAGTCTTCTCGTATTGTTTGCAACGGACTACTCGAGACCTGCGAAATTCCGCTGAAATCGGGATCACTGGCCGCCGGAGTCAGCCAGAGATTCAGGAGCGGCTGGACACTAGGTACCGCATCCGCGCGGGATGCCAGATCGGGCACAAACGCAACCGAGGTCTGGTGCAAGTGCTGACGCAGGCCCTCGTAGTTCGCAAAGAAAAATGTTTTGTCTCTCTTGATAGGTCCGCCTAGGGCGGCCCCGAACTGGTTACGCCGAAAGGGTGGAGCGGACCCTTCATCGAAGTAATTCGGAGCATCCAAAACGTTATTGCGCAGAAATTCATAGACGGAACCGTGCCACTGGTTGCTGCCCGATTGGGTAACGATATTGACCTGCGCCCCCGGCCGCTTGCCGTATTCCGCGCCGTAGGAGTCACGCAAAACGTTGAATTCGCGCACCGCTTCCACGCCCAGCAGATTTTGGCTTGCCCCGCCGGGTTGCATGTTGTTCTCTGCGGCGCCGGTAAACTCGATCCCGTTTAGCAGAAACAAATTCTGCTGCGGACGATTCCCCGACACGGCGAAGTTATTCCCCGTGCTTGAATTGGATACTCCAATACCACCCGTCTTCTCCCAGGTGAAATTGACCACGCCAGGACTGACGGTGAGCAGCAAATCATAGCTCCGTCCATTCAGGGGAAGTTCCTTGACTTCCCTTTCCCCCACTAAGCCCGAGATGTCCTGTGTGGTTGTGTTCACAATCGGAGCATCCTCGACCACTCTTACCTGCTCGCTTACGTTGCCCACCTTCAAACTCAGATCCGCAGCCGCATCCTGGCCCACGACCAGTACAATTCCTTCGCGGATGGCTGCCGCAAATCCTTCTTTCGTCGCGTCCACCTCGTATCGTCCGAGCGGGAGAGACGGCAATTCGTACCTGCCCGCGGCATCCGTGACCGTCACCCGGGAAACTCCCAAATCCGTGTCTTTCGCGGTTACCGTTGCTCCCGGCACTCCAGCGCCGGTCTGGTCGGTAACCCGTCCGGATATCGCTGCAGAAACTTGCGCCATAGCCGGGAGGGAAAAAACAAGCAGCAGAGACAGCAGCGAAAAACAACGACGACGGGTAAGAGACATCTCGCCTCCAAAACAAATACAGCAGTGTGGCCGTGAGTAATGGCAATCGCGCGAGCCTTGAAGGGTCTTGCCGTAGCGGGATCAAAACAGACGTGTTGGGCACCCGGCTGGGTGCCTGCGTCGTTCTGCGTGCGCCGCAGCCGACTCATATCGATTTAAATGGATCAAAGCGTTAAAGTCAAACGACTCTATACCGATAGAGCCCGAAACCGCCTAGGTTTGTGCAGCCGGTCGACCCGCTCGCCAGCCTTTTTCGGCTACCATCGATGGGTTCCGGGGAGAAGCAAACAACCTCGGACCTTTGGAACCCGGAGGCATTAAATTCGATATCGTGTTCCAGGGTCTGCGCGAGATCGGCTACACCGTTTACTTCACCGTGCATTCAAGAACCTCGCAGGCCAACTCACCCATCGATCTCGCAACCAAAAGCTTCGCCTTCCTAAGGCCCTATGCCGAAGGTGTGAAGGACTGGGAACTACCCGGGAAGTCTGACTTGAGTTGGAGCGGGAATGGTGGAAGTCCCGGAATCGTATCCCTATTCATCTGCTTATCGCTTCGACGGCAGAAAAGCGTACCTCAGCGGCTAAAGCCGACGATCAAGACAGCTTTTACGGCACGGCTGAAGCCGTGCCCTTCGTCGACAGAAATTCTTCCATGTGCATACGTAGGCCTCTAGCCGAGCGGCAACAGCGGAAAAAGACCAAGCTCGCCTTCAGCCTGTGGAAAGACTTACATGAGGATCGCGCCTTTACGGGCACTTAAAATGAGGGTCAACCCCGCAAAATCTGCGGAAAAACTTTGGACGAAGGGCACGGCTTCAGCCGTGCCATAAAAAGGGCTGAACTGATGAGGGCTTTAGCCCCTGAGGTACGGCTTTTACAATCTTCAATGTCCGTCCCCCTCGTTCAGATGGGATGTCAGGACATGAGCGAATGCTGGGTGCCCCACATCTCGCTCGGACCTCGGATTTCCTACCACGCAGCGCCCGTTGTGGCCACGGGTGCGGCTTTCTCTTAAGGAAAGCCGCAGGAAGATTGCCTGAGCAGCTGAGCTCGACAGGAAATCCGGGGTTTTCGCGAGATGTGGGAAACCGCGAAGCTCAACCTACGTCTCCAGGATGTATCGAAGTCCTAGGTGTCAACCCCGGACCGATAGATTGAGCGCTCCGTGGCGGCTCTTCATCCACCGCAGCAGCCGCGGCTTCCACCAAAGCCAGAACCCGCTGAGGATGACGGCGGGCATGGCAATGAATCGTGTGAACCACGCCGCCGGAGGGATCGTGGCAACTGGTCCATAGAGATATCCTAGAATCGGAATACTCAGCAACAGATGCATCGTGCGGATGACGTTGCGCTCGCGGGCTGCATTCATAAGGCGGTCCGAAGTCGCTCGACAGATTTAGAAAAAGCGAATTCTACGGAGACCGCACCCAGGTGTGGACCCGCATACCGTAGGTCACCGGCTGCGACCTTTAAGGGAGGGTTCGTCATGGTCTCTTCTCCTCCCTCCTGCCTGCTTGGGTCAACATTGTCGACCTGGCGCCACCTTGCAGGAGCAGCCCCAGAAACACACCACCCATCGTTGAAAGATTCCAGAAAAGTAAGTACGCATAGAGCAGCATCGGTTTTTCGCCTTCCTCAAGCCGGCAACAATACCGGCAGCCAGGTGATCACGAAACATCGAGCGAATATACGCTGCAAGCTACAGACGCGAGTTGTCTGCATGTTTTAAACGTTCGCTCATTTTGTCCAACCGCGAGTGCCACCGTTCTTGTAGCTTGTCGGCCTTCGCCCGTTGCTCCGGCGTCAGGACGCTGGAGTAGATTTTGAACTTCAGTTTCTCCTTCTCCACCAGGAACTTGGCCAGGGTGGTTCCCTGCCGGTCGGCAATGGCCTGCACCTTTCCCTCGTCGAAAGACCCCTGCATGCTAACCGAGTCCATCTCCTTGTCTTCTCCGGCGAACTCGCCCGCCAGCGCTGCGACCGCCGGTTTCTCCGCCTGCCAGATCGACTTGATCTGCGACTTCTGCGTTCTACTCAGGTCTAACTCACGGGCTATGTGACGGAGAGGGCCGCCGCGATACCATCTGTGTCCCATCGGAGAATAGGCGCGAGCGAACACAACCCCGAGCCCAACGATCACAAGAACCACACCCAACCAAACTAAACGCTGTTTCATGGTTATCCTTACCTGATACTGCATTCCCATTCCAACATGGCCACAAATGGCATGCGATAAAGATTGGTTTAGCTGGGTAAAGTTTTGTAAAGGCCTCATAGCGCAATGCGCCCTGCACTAGCATGGACTGAGGAGATAGCCGGACCTCAGTAATGGAACATGTCCTGATCGTCGACGATGATGTAGGTCTCTGCGAACTTCTTGCCGAGCGGCTTCGTGCCGATGGCTTCGCGCTCGAAGCTGTCCACGACGGTAACAGTGGTCTCGAACGGGCGCTGTCCAGGGACCATGCTCTCGTGGTCCTCGATCTCATGTTGCCGGGGTTGAGTGGCCTCGACGTATTGCGCAGCCTCCGCACTCAATCCCAAATGCCGGTGCTGATCCTCACCGCGCGAGGAGAGGATATAGACAGAATCCTCGGGCTTGAGATTGGCGCGGACGATTATTTGCCCAAGCCGTTCAATCCGCGGGAACTCATCGCCCGCATTCGTGCCATCCTGCGACGAACCACCCGTCCTGAAATGCCTGCTAGCCCGCTGATTGTGGGCGCCCTCCGCCTCGATCCTGCGTTACGCGAAGCATGGCTCCGCGAATCCCGCCTGGATTTGACCAGTGTCGAGTTTGCGCTGCTGGAAACGTTTCTGCGCAATGCCGGACGAATCCAGAGCCGCGATTCTCTGACCGAAACCGTGCTCGGGCGAAGGGCCGGCCCCTTCGACCGCGCAATCGATGTGCACGTCAGCAACCTGCGCAAGAAGTTGAGCGCGGCCCAGGAAGGCGAATGGATCAAGGCGGTGCGGGGGAATGGCTACTTGTTTGCCGCGCGGGGCGGCGATCGATGAAACTCATCGCGCGCAGTCTTTTTCTCAGGATCTTCTTATGGTTTTGGATGACTGTGATTCTCACCGGCATCGCCCTCGTTCTCGCGTTTATGCTGCAGCGCGGACCGATCCCCTCGCGCTGGAATGGCATGTTGAACAATACCGCGCGCTATTCCGGAACCATTGCCATCGCGGAGATGGATCACGGAGGAGTCCCGGCCGTATCTTCTTATATCGAACAACTGGAGCGAGAGGGACATCTGCAGGCATGTCTCTTCGATAGCTCGGGAAGCGCAATTGCGGGCCAGCATTGTGCCGGATTTCAGGATATGGCCCGTCGCGTGATGGGCGGCAAAACGCCGGTCTTGCGCATGAGGTTTGGCATCATGCGAGCAGCGATGATGCTGACGGGAAGCGACGGCCGCGGGTACATCTTTGCTACCGAGCTCCCCTGGGGACCGCGCGCCGCTTTCGGCGCCAACCATTTTTCCTTCCTCACCGAGTGGGGTGTCGCCCTTCTGGTCTCGGGGTGTATCTGCTATCTGCTCACTCGGTATCTCACCGCTCCCATCCTGCGTCTGCGGGAAGCATCGCAGCAATTGGCGGCGGGCAATCTGAGCAGTCGCGCAGCGCCGGAGATGGCGCGCCGGCGCGATGAACTGGGAGAGTTGATAGGCGATTTCAACGGGATGGCGAGTCGTATCGAGCAACTGGTCATCGGGCAGCGCCAGCTCATCGGTGATATTTCCCATGAATTGCGGTCGCCGCTGGCCAGACTCAACGTGGCCCTGGATCTGGTACGCGAGGGCAGGAGCAGCGATTTAGCAGTCGATCACATGGAACGGGATCTCGAATGCCTGGACGAAATGATCGGACGCCTGCTGACCATCGCTCGGCTGGATGCTTCCTCTGCGCCGATTCAGTTCACGGCAGTCAATCTGGGAGACTTGATTTCGCAAATCGTTCGCGACGCCGAATTTGAGTCGCGCAAGCGTGAGATTCAGATCCGCCTGAGCGCGGGGGAAGAATATTGGATCGAGGGAAATCCAGAGTTATTGCATAGCGCCATCGAAAACGTCATCCGAAACGCCATTTACTACACCCAGACCGGCACCTCGGTCGAGGTTCGGATCGAATCCTCCGGCACACCGCCTGCCTTGTTGGTTCAGTTGATCGTCCGCGATCACGGGCCCGGCATTCCAGAATCGGAACTTGTCCATATCTTTCGTCCCTTCTATCGCGTAACTGAATCCCGGGATCGCCAGTCAGGAGGCGCGGGACTCGGTCTGGCCATTGCTGAAAGGGTAGTCCGTCTGCACCACGGAACAATCCGGGCAGAAAACGCCGCTCCCCACGGACTCCAGGTGGAGATCGCACTGCCCCTCGTCCACGAATAATCGGCTTTAAGGGGCAGGCGAAATGGGTGCCGCAGTGCGACTGCCGAAGCCAATCTCCATGGAGGTGTCCCTGGGAAAAGTAATGTTGCGCCCACGGCCAAAGAAGTTCAAATAAATAGATCGGCTTCCCCCATAGGCACTCATGAGGATGCCGATCGTATGCGAGCGAACCGCAAGCCCCACTGCAAGTCCGACTAACCTGAAGGCCACAGCTCCGCCCGCAGTTGGGCCAGCTAGGCCCACGTCTCTTCTGCCACCGCTGCCGACCATCGCCAAACTTATCGAGATAGCGGTATTCACATAGCGCGATTTCGGATTGGTCGCTTTGGTTGCGCCTTCGGAATCGAGCTTTGCGCCCTCTCCCGCCTGTAAGCCTTCGATGGTTGTATCCACTCGTAAGGGTGTTCCGCCCGGCAGAACCATTTCATGGAAGGCGATGCGGAGTTGCCCATTGCGCTTCATGCTCCGGGCCGGCCGCACCTGCAGCACTGATCCGTTCAATAGCGTTCCCTGCGGCAGTATCAGGCGATCACCGTCGAACAGCGGCTTGGTGACCATCGCCTGCACCTCTGCGCCGCGATTCGTTCTACCGGAATCGAGTGGCGTCATCAGTGACGCGCGCACCACACTTCCCACCGGTGGCGCGGTGCCAATCGACTCGACCGCTTTTGCATTCAGCACCTCATGTCCGAACGCCAGCGGCTCCCGCAACTCCGCGAAATACAAACTTCCCGCATCGATGTACTGCGGATGGAGAGGGAGCTGCGCTATTCCGATACGAAACGCGCGATGCAATTTACCCGGCTGCTTCACTTCCGTCATCGCCTGGCGCAACTGCTGCCTGGCCGCATCCAGCTGGGCGCTCAAGCCATGTTTTGCGGGGCCCTGTGTTGAGGCGCTCGGCTCAATCAACCGGATCACCTGGCCGGAGCCGGGCATGATTGCGGCGTGTAGAGGCAAATTACGTCCGTCCGCAAGCAATATGCGATCGAACGTGACCTCGACCGGCCGCGGCGGCGAAAAGTCTGCATTCAAAATAGAGAAGGTAAGCTGCTTACCGCTAGGGCGGCCAATCCTCGAGATGTGTCCATCTACTTTGCTGCCGGCCGGCAAAACCAACTGATCGAATGCGTACACCGGCTGCACCAGGCGCGCGTGAAGCGGTTGCCCCGTTTTCTTCACCCGCACTTCGCGGTCCAGCACAACCTGTAGCGGAGTTCCGACCGGCACAGAAAGATCGACGGTCTGCTGCCCATTCCCCTCGGCAGTAACCGCAGAGTTCGCAGCATTCCCGGGTGAGGGCGGGCCCTGCGCAGTCGCATGGAGAGCGGCGAGCGCAATCAGCAGAAGGGTGAATGAACTACGCGCTCCATTCATGCTGCAACCTCTATGGGTTTGGGCGACGTCGATTGCAACGCATAAGCGTAGACCGCCCGGGTTAGAAACCCCGCGGGGGCACAATAACGAAAAAGCGTTCCAGCGGCGCTGACGGCAAACGCATGCGCACCATGATCAGTTTAGGAGCGATTGATTAAGCCAACCTTAAGCCGCCGAATCAATATGTCTTAAGGGACCACCGGCAGGTTGATAGAGCTGGCGGAGCCGGGGGTGTGCCAAACACGTTCCGTCGCTTTCTGGTAGTCCGCCGGTTTTGCATTCAATATATTCGGCACAAACTTCTGCGGGTTGCGATCGTACAACGGATAGAGGGTCGATTGCACCTGCACCATAATGCGGTGCCCCGGTTCAAAAACATGGTTCACCGTAGGCAAGCCGAAACGATACAGCAAGGGTTTGTCCGGAACGATCGCCTCGGGGTGTTCAAAGCTGTTGCGATAGCGGCCGCGAAAAATATCCAGGGAGATCGCAAGCTCGTACCCACCCATCGCGGGCTGCGAAGGCACGGTATCGGGAAAGACATCGATGAGTTTGACTACCCAGTCGGCATCGCTGCCACTGGTCGACGCGTACAGGTTTACCTCCGGTGCGCCACTCACGCGCACCGGCTTCTCCAGCGGATCACTCATATAGGTCAGTACATCAGAACGGCCATCGACAAAACGCTGATCCATAACCAGCCATGTCCTCCATCCGTCCTCATCGCCGGCATACACCGGACGAGGTCTGAACAGTACAGGCTTTGCTGGATCAGATACGAATTCGTCGAATTTTGATGCGGACCCCTCCGGGGTCTTAAAAGACAAGCCTCCATTTGCCATAAGATACAGTGGCCGCGACGGATTGGGGCAATCCTTATCGCAGCTCAGGGGCCAGGACTTGAACCGATCCCAATGATTCTCACCCGTGTTGTAGATCAGCACCGGCGGCGTCTCCGCCTTAGGAGCATCGTCAAGTAGATACTGGTTGAAGAATGGAAGCAGCACATCGCGGCGGAACTGCAGTGCGGTATCCCCGTCCCAAAGCAGGGGGCCGAGCGAGAAGCCTGCGTAATTGACCTGGCTATGCCGCCAGGGACCCATCACCAGGTAGTTTTTGTCGTTGCCGGTGTCCTTCGGCTCTACGGCTTCATAGCAGTGGATTGCGCCCCACATGTCTTCCTGGTCCCACAACCCTTGCAACCACATAGTCGGCACGGTCAGGGGCAGCTTCCCCATGATCTTATCCAGCGCCTGGCCTTGCCAGAAAGCATCGTACGCGGGGTGCTCTTCAATCTTGCGCCAGAAGGGTAGTTGATCGAGGCCCCCAGCCCGCGCAAAATCACCCGCCGAACCACTCCTGAGAAAGTTCGTGTAATCGTCATAGGCTTCGCGCGGAATCCCCTCGCCTTTGCCGCGAGCCGTAGTCTGCTCCGGAAAATAATCGAGACCAATCTCGCGAAACGCGCCATAGTGGAACCAGTCGTCGCCCATCCAGCCATCGACCATGGGACTCTCCGGCGCCGCCACCTTCAGTGCAGGATGGGGATGAATCAATGCCATGACGACGGTGAACCCTTCGTACGAAGAGCCCAGCATGCCGACCCTGCCATTCGATTCGGGCAGGTTCTTGACCAGCCAATCAATGGTGTCGTATCCATCTGTGGTATCGTCCGCTCCACTGCGATTGAGCGGCCCCAAGGGAGGGGGCGTCATCAGGTAATTCCCCTCGGAGCCGTACTTGCCGCGTACGTCCTGAAAGACGCGAATATAACCCGCCTTGACGAAAACATCGTCGCCCTGAGGCAGCTCATCCAGCATGTGTGGCGACTCAGTCCGTTTGGCGCGTGATGCGGCGTCGTAAGGCGTGCGCGTCAGCAGGATAGGCGCGTGCCTGGCCCCCTTCGGAATCACGATGACCGTGTACAGCTTCACCCCATCGCGCATGGGAACCATCTCGATCCGTTTTACGTAGTCATAGTTCGTCTCCGGGGCTGTGAACTTGTTCGGAATATCTGAGTTCACGGGCACATCCTGCGCGTGGAAAGGCAATGACATCGATAGAAAGCCTAA
>DASRRN010000310.1:0-6478 GCA_035695685.1 Acidobacteriaceae bacterium
GATCAACACCATGCCAGGATTTACCTCCATCAGCATGTATCCCAAGCTGTGGGAGGCGTCAGGGATGAATAATCGCGACTTGATTTCCCGCTTGATTGAGCTGGCCCTGGAACGGAAAGCCGAACAGGAACAAATCTCCTACTCGCGGTGATATCGTCAGGAGCGGTAAACTTCTTGTAGGCAAGGAGTGCCCCATGACCCTGCTCGATGCACCTACATACGATCCTGCCAAGGCGCGCACGCGCAGAAATCTATTGATCGCCGGCTTGGTTGCCTGCCTGCTGCTCGCAGGCTTCCTGTGGTACTTCTGGGACTGGCCGCAGGAGCATCGCGTCAATCAATTCTTCGCGGCCATCGAAGCCAAGGACTTGCCCAAAGCCTTCGGCATTTGGAACCACGACCCGGATTGGCAACAGCACCCGCAGCAATATGCGCCCTACCCCTACGGCCGCTTCGAAGTAGATTGGGGCCACAACAGCGACTGGGGCGACATCAAGACGCACAAGATCACGATGTCAAAAACAGTAGGCTCCGGGGTGGTGGTGGGAGTCGAAGTGAACGGGCAAAAGAAGCCCGTCTTTCTCTGGGTGCAGCGCAGCAACAAGACGCTGGGTTTCTCGCCCGTGCAACTTTCCACGGACTAACAGGCGCGGAAAAACTCGGTTTTCGGTAGGCCGTGGATTTTCGGCTTGGGCTTTCTACATTTTCAACCACAGGGCGGCAGACAGCGGACCCTAGGCACCATAGTTTGTGACAGGCTATAGCATGATCCGTGCCAGCCCCGGACTTCAGTCCGGGGAAGCGGGTTTTCAAACCCGCGAGAACGCTTTATCTTGCAAATACCGGGCTTTAGCCCTGGTGAAAATGCCCCAAGCTCCCCATCAACCCCATTCGCATCATCAATCCCGAGTTCAAAGACCTCGCACAGACCTGGGGATGGAAGATGATTACAGCGGATGAAAAGATGTACCCGTGACCATCAGGTGGGTACCGCAGCAAGATCCTGTAGGCGGACCTCGGTGGTTGAAAAGCTCCGAACGGCATAGGCAAGATAGGCGTCCTCGGGGTCCTTCGACTCCGCGCCATCAAGCGCGGTGTCACGCGAAAAATCTGTGAAGCGCTCCGCTCAGGATGACGATTTTGTGGGAGTTTTGAAGAAAAACATTCAAAACAAGTTAGCGCTTATGGACTGAAGTCCAGGGCCTGGAGTTTCATTTCAAAAAGAGGATGGAAAGATCGAAAGCTGCGGAATGCGCGAATTTTTCGGGATTCACCGCTCTGATGCTTTGTATCAGGGCACGACTTTAGTCGTGCCGTCCAGGCCCAACAAAGATTTGGGCTTTACCCCCTGAAGTACGTCTTTCTCCCGGAAGGGTACGGCCTTTAGGCCGTACATAACTACTTCGAAATGAATGCGGCTTTAGCCGCTGAGGGTACGATTTTCCCCAGGAGAGACTTTTTCAGCAGCCTCCTAGGCGCTGAGGTTGACTAGCAGCTTTTCCAGGCTCGCGGGATCCTCTACCTGCGCGCACTTCTGACTGCGATCAATTTGTCGCAACAGCCCGCTGAGCACCTTACCCGGACCGACCTCAATAAAGGTTGTGACTCCCCCCGCGACCAGCAATTGCATCGACTCCGTCCAGCGAACGGCGCCCGTGACCTGCCGGATCAGCGCATCCCGCAACGCTGCCCCGTCCGTAACCGGGGTGGCATCCACGTTGACCACCACCGGTACCCTTGCGGAAGCAAATGGTATTTCCTGAAGGATGGGTGCCAGCGCGTCCTGGGCCGGCCGCATGAGACTGCAATGAAAGGGGGCGGAGACCTGCAGCAAGACGGCTCGTCTGGCCCCGCGTTCCTTGGCCAGCGCGATGGCGCGTTCGACTGCTCCGGTAGCACCAGAAATGACGATTTGTTCCGGACTGTTAAGGTTAGCCGGTTCGACGGGCGTGCCCGTCTCCTTCGAGGCATCCTGACAGAGGGCGGCCACTGCATCCGCTTGCATGCCGAGAACGGCAGCCATGGATCCCTGACCTGCAGGCACGGCTTGCTGCATCAACTGTCCGCGCCGGCGAACCGCACGCGCTGCTGCCGCGAACTCGATCGCTCCTGCAGCGACGTCGGCGGAGTACTCGCCCAGTGAGTGCCCGGCTAGATAATCCGCAGTCACTCCGGCCTCAGCCAGGACCCGAAGTGCCGCCACGGATACAGTAAAGATCGCCGGCTGGGTGAACTCGGTCAACCGGAGCTGCTCTTCTGGCCCATGAAAACAGAGCTCGGCCAGGTCGAAGCCAAGTGCGTCGTTTGCTTCCTCGAATGTTTGGCGCGCGACCGGAAAGGCTAAGGAAAGGTCGCGGCCCATGCCGACGCTTTGCGAACCTTGCCCAGGGAATAGAAAAGCTGTCTTACTCATGTCGTTTTGGGGAGGTTGAGAAAAAGAAAACCGCAGATCCCTTCACTACTTTAGTAAAGCGGCCTCAGTAAAGAGGTTGGATGGGCTCGCTAAGACCCGGCCCAGACGGCGCATCCGCCGGCCGGCGGCAGGCAAACTCTTGCTCCAGCTGCTGGTTGACACCAGTCTGGGCGAACTCAGCCGTCACCCGGATGCCGTTATAGATGGCGCGGTCATTGGAAGAGCCGTGGTTCACGATGCAAACCCCGCGGATTCCCAACAGTGGCGCACCGCCGTACTCCGAATAGTCAAGCCGTTTTTTGAAGTCGTTGAACGCCTTCCGCGAAAGCAGCGCACCCACCTGCGCAGTGACGGTGGAATTCAGCGACTGGCGCAGCAGATCACGAACCAGGCGGGCCAGTCCCTCGGACGTTTTCAGGGCGACATTGCCGACAAACCCATCGCACACCACAACATCGGCACGGCCGTTGTAAATGTCGCGGCCTTCCACGTTGCCGATGAAGTTGAAGGAAAGCTGCTTAAGCAGCGAAAAAGACTCGCGGGTAAGATCGTTGCCCTTGCCTTCCTCTTCGCCGATCGACAGCAACCCAACGCGAGGTCGTGGAATCTTGAGCACGCTCCGCGCGTACATTTCGCCCATCACCGCGAACTGCTCCAGGTTGTGCGGCTTGCAGTCGACATTGGCGCCCACATCGAGCAGTACGCAGCGCGAACCCGTCGAGGTGGGCAACAATGTCGACAGCGAAGGACGATCCACCCCCGGCAGTGCTCCGAGCACCATCTTGGCCAGTGCCATCGCGGCCCCGGTGTTGCCGGCGGTCAGGAAACCGGCGACCCGGTTTTCTTTGACCAGGCGCAGGCCGACACGCATGCTGCTGCCCTTTTTCTTGCGGATCGCGTCTGCGGCTTTGTCGTTCATGGTGATCCATTCCGCTGCGGGAACGATCACGATCGGTAACTGCTCGCCCCTGGTTGCATCATGCAACGCAGCGCGCAGACGGTCCTCCGGACCCACCAGGTGGACCCGGACCGGAAGCTGACGGCAGGCTTGGATTGCGCCCTTGATCTCGGGGTCAGGAGCTTTGTCCGACCCCATGGCATCGAGAGCAATATCCGTGAGCGCGGGCACGGAGCGGATTAGGCTTCCTTGGCTTCGAGCACTTCGCGACCCTTGTATGTGCCGCATTTGGGGCAAGCCCTATGTGGTAGTTTGCGCTCGTGGCAGTTAGGACATTCCGACGTGGTAATGCCTGTCAACGCGTCGTGCGAACGGCGCTTGGAGGTGCGGGCCTTGGAGTGGCGCCGCTTTGGATTCGGCATTGCAGATTCCTTTCAGGCGTTCTCCCTGGCTGTGCGGCCGCAGCCTGAGATCGCTCTCAACTTTACGTTTTCATCCTGCTGCGGAGATCGGCCAGCGCTGTCCACCGCGCATCGACCTGGCTTGTATCGCAAGCGCAGACTTCGTTATTGCGATTCCGTCCACAGCGGGGGCAGAGTCCCTTGCATTCCTGCCGGCAGAGCGCTCTCGCCGGCAGGGAAAGCAACACCTGCTCGCGCAATACGTCTTCCACCGCAAGACGGCCTCCTTCATAGTACCCGATTTCCGTGTCAGAGGTCGAGATAGCGTGCTCCGAGGCGTCGGCGTCGACACCGGTGGGACGAAAAAGCAGGTCAAACTGTTCCACAAGGCGTTGGGCTACAGGATCGAGGCAGCGGGCACAGGGCATTTCGAAATTACCCTCGTACCCGGCGCGCAAACGAATGTCCTGGATCAGATTGTGAGCACCCCGATGCTCCGTAATGAGATCGGCACGGCCACTCACTGGCATGCCGTTAATTTGACGAATTCCAGAGCCATAATCAATGGCGCCGGCCGGGATCGTCTCACTGAATTCAAGCGGCTCCCGTTCAAGGTCGAGCACCGTAATCAGTATGGCCATAGCATCCTCCGGCTCAAAAGCGGTAATAGACACCAAGGTTTGGCTCCAGGGTATTTCGCAGCGTCTTGGTGTCGATCGACAACTGGTGAAAATCAGGCGTTTTGTACTTTAAGCCACGAAGTCCGCCCCGTACCCCGAATCTCTTGAACAAAGGGTAGTTGAGGCCCAGGCTATAGGTGAACTCGGGCAGCAGCTGAGACGACAAAGTGCCCGTCGTTGCCGGCCCGTTAACGTTGGTGATTGTCCCCGCAATGGGAGAAAAGACGATGATCCCGCCGCCCAGGCTCAGATAGGCCTGAACCCCATAATAAGCAGGCGATTGAAACAGGTAGGAGATGCTGACGTCGGTAACGTTGTCTTCCACCTTGACCGTGTTCTTGTTGTAAGACTCATAGAACTTGGTGTAGCCAACGTTGGCTTCATACCCCATCCACGGCCGCCAGGGTTGGCGAAAACTGATCAGGGCTCCACCCGACTCCGTCGTATCGTCGCGAATAAAATTGCCATCGGCGGCTCCCGTAACCTGGTAAAAGCCGCCCACGCCGACATCAAATCTCTCTTTGCTTGCCGGCGCCGTCTGCGCCGTTTGCGTGTCCTGCGCATGACAGGGAACAGCCCAGGGGAGCAGGCTCACCGCCACCAGTAGTGCGCTTAAGAAGTATGGAAACCGCCGGCTCCGGGCCGATCGAGGAAGGGTTAAGGACTTTTTCAAACTGACACTCTGCATGGTTAAGTCTTAATCCCACTATATATGGTTCCCTAGGCTCGGGCCGTTCTGGAGCCTGCGCCAATCCTCTCCCGCGAAGAGTCGGATGCCGGCAATTCCGGTGGCGCCTACCGCCACGCAATCCGATGCATTATCTGCCGTCACGCCGCCCAGGGCGAACACCGGTTTTGCTCGCGCCGCCACGCAAGCACGACGGAGTCCTTCAAGACCCTGCGCTTGTGCTGAAAGCTTCTCCCCCGACACCTTCTCCCGTGATACCTTTTGAAAAACCGGCGAGAAGAGCATCAGATCCACTTCTTCTTGAACGGCCACGTCGATATCTTCCAGGCTGTGGCAAGGCACGCTAATGATCGGGGTGCCGGCGATCGGGGTTATGGACCGGAAGGTCTGACGGACTCTGTCCACCAAACCAGGCCGAGGCTTGCCGGCGAGATGAACTCCGTCGGCGCCGGCTGCCACCGCCAGCGCGGCCGACTCGAAGGTGGAGATATTAACCAGCAGCTTCGAACGGCTGCGGTCGATTTTCCTCATGATGTCCCGGGCAAGCGATTCCAGCTCGTCCGCCCGCAGATCTTTCTCCCGCAATTGGATGAAATGTACGCCTCCGGCTGACCAGCTTTCCACCAGGCTGACAAGGGGTTGGGTGGCCACTCTGCGGTCGGTAATGGCACAGAGTTGCATAAACTGGAGTCTAATCCGGGCAAGATCTGGGCACCGCGAAAAAGCAGTTCTCGGGTGTTGGAATCGACGAGGCTGCAGTTCAGTGCATCGCCGTCAAGTGCGGGCGTATGCTAAAAACAAGTCATGCTTTCGCGGATTTCCTGTCGCGGCTAGTGTAGTGCGTCGGTGATATTGTCGATTATTGCGAGAAGGTCCAGGGGGTGGGAAAGTCTTCGCTCCGATTCATTCGCTTTAGCGCCGGCAATCCCAGCGGCCTTAGCCGAGCTCTCTCGCTCGTACGGCTGAAACATAATCGATTAAATCAGTGACGCACTACACTGGTGGAAGCAGAGAACGTTATGCGGCTTTCCTTAGGAAAGCCGAACCCGCGGACATGAGCCAAGCGTGCGTAGCAGGAAATTCCGGGTATCATTTCGGGCTTTTGTCCAGCTTTCAGATATGGGAAATTAATCTCTTCTATTCGTTCTTCCGGTACCCTTCCAACAAGGCATGATTACCTACGATCTCCTTATCATTGGATCCGGCCCCGCGGGGCAGCGCGCCGCTATCTACGCTAATAAGCTGGGCAAGCGCGCCGCCGTGGTTGAGCGCATGCGAACCGTTGGTGGGGTTTCCGTAAATACCGGCACCATCCCCAGCAAGACCATGCGCGAAGCCGTGCTGCATCTATCCGGCTATAACTATCGCTCCATCTACGGCATGAATTACAAGGTCAAG
>DASRRN010000311.1:0-6514 GCA_035695685.1 Acidobacteriaceae bacterium
GCCGGACACGGAAAGATTCACCTGGCCGGCAAATCCGTACTGTGGATTCACAGAGACATACGTGGTTCCGGAGGTCCCCTGGCCGACATTCAAGCCGTAACTGTAGAGCGTGAATGTGGGTGTGTAGACAGCGAGAATCAGGGTTGTGGTTTCGGTCAGATTGCCCGAAGTGCCGGTGATCGTCAGCGTCTTGGTACCTGGAGCGGCAGAACTGCTTGCCGTGAACGTCACCGTGCTGAACCCGGTCGTGGGGTTAGGAGAAAACGACGCTGTCACACCGCTGGGCAGGCCGGACACGGATAAATTCACATTGCCAGTGAATCCATATTGAGGATTTACAAAGACGTAGGTGGTCCCGGAGGTTCCCTGGCCAATGTTCAGGCTCCCCCCGCCGGAAAGTGTAAAGGTTGGCGCATATATGGCAAGAGTCACAGTAGTAGTTGCCGTCAGATTGCCCGAGGTGCCGGTGACCGTTAGCGTCGTCGTACCTGGAGCGGCAGAGTTGCTTGCCGTCAACGTCAGCATGCTGGTGCCGGTGGTTGGGTTCGGATTCCAGAGGGAGGTCACGCCCTTAGGCAGCCCGGAGACGGAAAGAGTGACATGGCCCGCAAATCCATACTGCGGGTTTACCACCAGGTAGGCTGTGCCTGACATTCCCTGGCCGATGTTCACACTCCCTGGGCTGGAAAGTGTAAAGGTCGGCGCATATACGCTTAGAGTCAGGGTCGTAGTCGCCGTCAGACTGCCCGAAGTACCCGTGATTGTCAGAGTGCTGGCGCCCACGGCGGCGGTACTGCCCGCCGTTAGAGTCAGCGTACTTGTATGCGTCGTGGGGTTGGGGGAGAAGCTCGCAGTGACCCCTTGGGGCAAACCGGACACGGCAAGATTCACATTGCCGTTAAATCCATACTCGGGGGTCACGGTGATAGGCGCAGGGCTTGACGTTCCCTGGCCCAGATTCAAGTTACCTGGACCGGAAAGCGTGAAGCTTGGGCCATGGATGGAAAGTGACAAGGTGGTGGTCTCCGTCAGACTACCGGAGGCGCCGGTGATGGTCAGCGTGCTGGTGCCGCCGCCGGCGGTGTTGCTTGCCGTCAGGGTCAGCGTGCTGGTCCCGGTCGTGGAAGTGGGTGAGAAAGAAGCGGTCACGCCGCTGGGCAGGCCCGAAAGTGAAAGATTCACATTGCCGGTAAATCCGTATTGAGGGGTGACGGTGATCGTCGATGTTGCAGAACTGCCCTGGTTCAGCCCCAGGCTGCTCGGCGACGCGGAAAGAAGAAAGCCAGGCGCATGCACTCCTACCGTAATGTTGGTGGTCGCCGTCAGTTTGCCGGAGGTGCCGGTAATCGTCAGCGTGGTGGTTGAGCTGGGCGCGGAACTGCTCGCCGTGAGAGTCAGCACACTGCTCCCGGACGTTGGATTCGTACCCCACACCGCCGTCACACCGCTGGGCAGCGGTGTGGTCACAGCCAGTGTGACGTTCCCGCTAAACCCGCCGGCATCGGTCACATTGATGGTGGTGGAACTGGAAGCCCCCTGGTTTACCAAGACCGTGGCCGAAGTGCTCAGGATCCAGAAACCCGGGACCTGCGCCCCGGCCAGATCATCGATGAGGTTCTGCCCATTGGCGCTTCCCCATCCGGTCACCAGATCGTAGCCTGTGACGGCGCTAAACCATACCGGCTGATTGCCCGTGTCGTTGTTACCGGAGGTGACGTCGTGGAAATCTTTGCTGTAGGTGGACCCCTCCGCGAGGGTATAAAGAGTTGGATTGATGAAGCCCACTCCACCTTTGGGTGCTGTGCCCGCCTCGACAGCCTGTTCATTGACCAGCGCCATGAACCCGGCCCAGCGAGGAGCCGCAAAGCTCGTGCCCGCCCATCCTCCGTTACAGGAGCCCAGGCTACAGACGTAGTTGTCGAAATCCCCTTCCATGCTGACATCAGGCACATTGCGCAGGGTGGCCGAACCGGCATTGGATGCGTTGGCCACGCCGCTTTGCCAGCCTGGAATTGCGATGTTATCCGGACTGATGCCGCCGCCGCTGCCGTCTCCCAACGAATTCCAGGCTGTCTCTGAAGCCCACGCGCCCCCGGCGCCATTCGTGGTCAGGTGGGTGCCGCCGACAGCCGTCACGTACTGGTCTTCCGCTGGATAGAAGAAGGGGCTGATCGAGGCATCCCAGGCGCCATAATCGCCGGAGGCAGTGAAGAAACTCTGTCCCTGTGCAGCAAATTCCTTGAAGAAGACATCGTCCGTCGCCGGATCGTCGGGGTACCAGCTCCAGGAACTGCTGATTTGTTTCGCGATGTTCTCTGTGGCCATGGTGTTGAGGATGTGTGCGTCGTCGAGACCCTGCCCGATATACACGCGAACCTGGCTGAGGCCTGGAGCCATGCCGATGGCCTGGACAATATCCAGCACTACTTCAGCAGGTCCGTTCCCTTCGCCTGGCAGTCCCGTAGCACCATCCAGCAATACGTTATTGATGGCGACGTTGTAGGTTTGCCCGGCATTGCTGAACGTGCTGTTCACGTCGCTCAGATCGTAGCCGCTAAACTCCACAAGACCCACCGCCTGACCGTTGCCATCGAGGGTTGTGCCGCCGTAATACGCCGCGCGCATGTCGCTGGCGAGATAAGATCCTCCTGGGCCGGTTCCGAACACGTTCGCGACCGCATGCCCAAGGTGCGGCTCTGTCAACATCGGACGCGGCAGATGAAAGCTGTTCAGGCCGGCGATATGCGCGACGGGCACGCTCAAATTGAGTGACGGCTCACGATCCGGAGAGTAGAAGGTACGATCCTCCGTGGGATGCCGATAGACATTCATCCTCAGGTGGAAGGCACTGTTGATCTGGTCCACCGTGCCGCTGATGGGCACGACCAGCCGATTCACCGCTGTTCCGGTGACGGTGAAACCGTTGGCCCGAGCGAAAGAAACGGCGGCCTGGTAATCGTGAGCGGTGGGAGCGAACCGTTCCGTGAACTGATCCACGCTGAGAAACTGGCGGAAGTCGGGGCTGGTGGGGTCGTAGAGCCGTTGCAATAGGCTTGCCAATTCTGCCTGATTGCGCAGTGGCAGCACGATGGAAAGATTCATCTGCTGCCCCGGTGGCAGAGAACCCACAAGCGGCGCTTGCCCAGCTGAGACTTCGCGGTGCACGTGATTGTGCAGTGACTGAGACGTTTGCTGCGCGCGCCCCAGGTCGCAAGTCCCGGCCGGCAGGACCGCGAGCATCACCAGGTATGCACACAGCGTATTCCTGCGTCGCCGACTATGATTGAAGGCGAACGAATGCCCAGACCAGAGACAGGAAGTCACCAAAAGGCCCCTTGTAACAAAGACAGAGATATTTGTCAGCCGTAGTTAACAAGGGGGGGGACGCCCAACACGGCACATCCGCGGAGTGGAACCCTCCGCGACTCTCGTTTTTCTGAGCGTCTGCGAGAGTTTACCATTCGGTTGCTTTGTGTAATCCGCACAATAGTAACCGCTTGAGGTGCCTTTGGAATGGGCCGCCACAACAAAGTTGCAGGAGCTAACACGTATGGCGCATCCGCGGTTCCTCCACGCCGCAGATTGGTTGAGGAAAACAAAGGTGCCGCGCCTATGGCGCTCGGGATCATGATGGGGATTCCAACCCAGCCCTTCCGTCCATAAGCGCAAACAAGTTAACGCTTATGCCCTTCCGGACTGGCTGACGTTCAGCGGGCGGCCCTCCGGGCCTCGATGGGATCTGGGATCGGAACAGCTCGTGCAGCCACACCGATCTGCTGTTAACACTTCTTATTCTGTGAACGTCTATGATCTCGTGGGGATTTTGCCTGCATGGCGTCGAGTTCAGGAGATCGAGCTGGCGTGCTGGCGGCGGGCCTGGGACGTCGGCCCGTGAGGGAAGGGCCCGCGCCTGAAATCTCCGACGATGCGATGTTGGTGTGTGCGGCGCGGGACGGGGACCGGGCAGCATTTGGGCGCCTCTACGAGCGCTACGGCCGTATGGTCCACGGCGTTCTGCTCGCGAAGGTCCCGCCGGGCGATGTTGATGACCTGGTTCAAGATGTCTTTTTGAGAGCGCTGCTTCGGCTTTCCACGCTGCGGGAAAGCGGAAGATTTGGAGGTTGGCTGGCAGCAATCGCTCGCAATCGGGCGAATGACTACCACCGGCGTTCGGTGCCAACGGACCCATTCGCGGATGATGGGCCAGACAACCATCCCGGCCGAGTAAGTGCTGGTGGAGAACATGAAGGCCCGGCCATCGCAATCCTCGACGCGATCAGGAGCTTGCCCAATGCCTATCGGGAGACACTGATCCTGCGGCTTGTCGAGGGCTTGACTGGTCCTGAAATAGCGGCTCGCACCGGGATGACGCACGGTTCCGTGCGGGTCAATCTTCACCGCGGCATGGAGCAGCTCCGCGCGATATTGAGTGCGAACGCAAGCAGCCACGGGCCAGAACAGGAGATGCCGTGATCATGGACACGGGGGACAACAATATAGAGAACGAAACGCCGACACATACGAAGAGTGGCGACTATCTGTGGGACGGATCTGGCGAGCCCGATCCTGAAATCCAGAAGCTGGAAGCGTTGCTGGGAGACTATCGACATGACGGCCGGGCTCTCGCATTTGCAGAGATCGTTCCGGACAGACGATGGACGTTTTTCCCGTTGCGGATGCGGTTGCTTCCCGCTCTGATGACCACAGCCGCTGTTGTGTTGGCAGTCGGAATCGTCACATTTCTGGTTCACGGAAGGAAGCCTCCTTCACTCACAATGGTGGGTTGGGATGTATCCCGCCTGGCAGGAACACCTCGGATCGGACGAAACGTCATCATAGGGAACGAAGGACCGAGCCGCCTCGGCGTCGGGCAAATGCTTGAAACCGACGATCACTCAGGAGCCAGCCTGCAGGCTGAAGGTATCGGCCAGATCGAGGTGGGGCCGAGCACACGCCTGCGCCTGCTCACCATGGGCAAAGGCTTGGAGCGGATTGCCCTGGATCGCGGAACTATTCACGCGTTTATCTGGGCGCCTCCAGGTCGATTCGTGGTCGACACGCCATCAGCGGTGACGGTGGACCTGGGTTGTGCGTATACCTTGCAGGTGGATGATTCGGGCAGCGGGATCGTGCGTACGTCTTTCGGGTGGGTCGGATTCAAGCTGAATGGTCATGAGTCGTTCATCCCTGCCGGCGCGGCTTGCGCGACCAGGCGGAAAGTCGGCCCTGGCACTCCCTACTTCGAAGATGCGCCGGCGGAGTTCCGTTCTGCGTTGGCGAGATTCGACTTTGAGGACAACACACCGCAGCAACGCGCCGAAGACCTGGCGATTGTTCTTGCCCAATCTCGGGAGCGTGACGCACTTACACTGTGGCATTTGCTGGCGCGTGTCGACGAGGGGCACCGAATGCTCGTGTACGACCGGTTGCGTCAGCTCGCGCCTCCCCCCGCGAGTGTTACCAAGGAAGGAATTCTGCGTCTCGATCAACCGATGCTTGATTTGTGGTGGAATGCGCTCGGCTTTGACGACATTTCGGTTTGGCGCCAGTGGGAGCGTTCCTGGTCCGGAGCGGCCGGGCCGGATCGCGAATAGTGAGCACGGCGAGCGACGTAGTCATCCAAGCTTCCACATCGTAGTGGTTCCACATCGTAGCGATCATCCCCCGCGTTGTTAACAGTCCACACGCTGCTGGCGTCTCTTTGAACGTGAGTTAAATCAGCCGAACAAGGAGACATCCAGAATATGAATTCACATGCATTTTCACGCCGCGCCATTAGCCTCGCAGCTGTCCTGCTCGGGCTCACAACCCTCGCACACGCGGGACCACCTCTTATCTGCCATGCTATTGAGATCGGGCAGGCGAAGACGCTGCCCTGGGTCGACGTAGGCTATCAGAAGGGAAGTGGAGGGTACGACCTAAAGAACCTCACTCGGGACACTTTGGCAATTCTCGATTCGAACCCGTCCGTGTTGGTCCGAATGGAGACCCTTCGGCGAGCCACGATTTACGCTCGCCAGGATACTCAAGTAGCGAAAGAGTTGCTGACCCGGCTTTACGCGCGGGCCACCAATTCCGATGCCGGTAGCCCCGGCGCTCTTGCGTGGTTCGACGCGGGGTACCTGACCGAGGCTTATAAACAATGGTTGGGCAAAGGAGAGCCGAACCCAGCGAGGAGCCTTGACGGATACGGCTGGGTAAGGAAGGCCATCAGCCTGCGAGGATCGGATCCGGAGATGGAATTCGCCGCTGCTCTCATCACTTTCAGCGGTTCGGAGCGCGATCGCAACGATCATGTCGAGAAAGCGATGGCGGGTGCAACAACCGATCCTCTTCTCGCTCAGAACCTGGCCTCGTACTTTAACCGTCGGACCATTGCTGAGCGTTAGCTTACCGTCCCGCCGAAGAGTTGAGGAAATGACTTCACGCATGAGAATGTTTCTTGGGGAGCCGAATTTTGGTGTGCCGGCTCCCCGGCTTCGTAGTCAGCTGTCCCTTGCAATCTTGTTGTAAC
>DASRRN010000312.1:0-1629 GCA_035695685.1 Acidobacteriaceae bacterium
GCCGGGGAATTCGGCGAACGTCTGCTTCGCTTCACGCCGGTAGACGATTTCTTTGCCCGGCTGGAGCTGCTGGGGCATGTCCCGCTGCCCCCATACATTCGCCGCCAGGATCGGGCCCTTGATCGGGAGCGTTACCAAACGGTCTTTGCGCAACAGCGCGGGTCAGTCGCCGCGCCCACCGCCGGACTGCACTTCACCCCCGAGATCCTGAAGCGGATCCGTGCTCGTGGCGTGCTCATCACCCAGTTGACTCTTCACGTGGGGCTGGGTACGTTTCAGCCGGTGCGCGTGGCTCAGGTCGCGGAGATCCGTCTCCATGCGGAAAGGTATTCTCTGCCGGAAGGAACGGCACTGCAGGTCAATCATGCGCTACGCGAAGGCCGGCGCGTGGTGGCTGCGGGCACCACGACGGTGCGGGTGCTGGAGCACTGTGCGCGCATCGGCCGCCTGGAAGCCCACACTGGCACTACAGACATCTTCCTCTTCCCCGGCTCTCCCTGGAACGTGGTCAAGGCGTTACTTACCAACTTTCACCTGCCCCAGTCGACGCTGCTGATGTTGGTAAGTGCGTTTGCGGGAAGAGAAAATACACTCGCTGCCTATCGTCACGCGATCGAAGCGGGTTATCGTTTCTTCTCCTACGGCGACTGCATGTTCATCGCTTGAGAAAGTGCTGCTCTGCATTGAGGCGTGCCCGTTCGAGCGCTGCTTCCACTTCCAGTCTCTTGCTTTCCATCACCACTGGATCGTCACCCTGCGGCACCTCGACCTGGCGGCCCCAGCTGATCGCCACTCGAGAAAAAGGTTTCGGAATGAGGAAGCGATCCCACGATCGCAACAACCAGGCTTTCTCGGGATGGGCGTAAAAGATGCCAATGGAGTAGCCGGTGAGCTGGGCCAGCTTCACCGCGCCGGGCTTGACCTTGTATACCGGGCCGCGGGGCCCGTCTGCCGTGAACACCGCCCCGTGTCCACGCTCAACTGCCTTGGCAAGCGCCCACAGCCCGCTGCCTCCGGACCGCGTACTTGATCCGCGCGCGGTCAAAAAGCCCAGGCGCTCGATGGTGCGGGCGATGAGCTCACCGTCGAAGCTGCCGCTGATGAGTACCGCCAGCTTAAACCTACCGTGAAAATAGCAAGCACACGGAATGAGGCAACGATGCCAGAAACACCACACCTGCAAAGCCGGAGGTATCGCCGGCTCGGCGCCCGGTTCGACAACTACTTCGTAACGTAATGTTCGGTTGAGTGCGCGCAACAGCAAAGCCACCAGCCGGGGAACAATCGCAATCAGAATTCGCTGGCTGGAGCTAAAGCTCTGGGCAGAGTCTTTCACCGAGCGATTCTACAGTTTGGCACCTATTTTGTTGCAGATAGCGAGTGGTTGTATGCCGAGGTAACCAACAGGAGGGGCGGATGGGGAGGTCCGCTGCCCCCTTTGTGTCGAGGTAATGGTGAGATTGGCGCATTTCGCGCCGGCCTGCGCTCAGGTATACAGATATTCATTATGAGTACACACAAAATTGCTCTCGCTTCACGTGACTATTCTCTGCCTCGATCTGGAAGCAAACCGTCTCTGGACGACAAACTCGATAAGGTTTTCCAGATGGCCGAGCACATGGACGCCAG
>DASRRN010000313.1:0-3067 GCA_035695685.1 Acidobacteriaceae bacterium
CGATCCGCCGGCGATCCTGGCTGATGAAATCCTGTACCTGTCGGCGCAAGGGGGGCAGGATCCGCTTACTGGAAAAGCAAATCCTGATTTTTCTGCGGAAACCAAGCAGGCTCTCGACAACGTCAGCACGATTCTGAAGGCTGCCCAGATGAGCATGAAGAACGTCCTCTGGGTGAATCCCTATATGAGCGTCAGCGGCCAGTATGACGTGATGGGCAACGTCTATGCGCGCTATTTTGAGTTTGGTAATACGCCGGGTCGCGGAACCATTCAAGTCGTTGGCCTGCCCAAAGGAGAGCACATCGTCTTCAGCTGCATCGCCGGGGCGGATCTCGCCAAACGCATAGCGGTGCGTCCACGAAATATGCCTCCCAGCAAAACGGCGAGCCCAGGAATTCTCTATGGCGATACCTTGTACCTTTCGGCCAAGGATGGGTTCATCCCCAGTCAAGGCATGGTCACGCCGCTTTTTGATCTGCAGCTTCGGCAGTCCATGCGAAACCTTCTCGACGGACTGCAGGAGGTCGACATGGATTTCTCCAATGTCGTCTTCAGCACGGTTTATCTGCGGCAAATGAAGGACAGTGGCCAGATGAGCGAGCTGTATAACAAGTTCTTCAACCCCCCTTATCCAGCGAGATCGACGCTGCAGCAGAACCTTGAGGTTAACGAAGAGGCTGCCGAGCAGATTTCTTTCATCGCGGTGAGACGGCAACCGGCAGGGACTGTCGAGGCCTCACGATGAAACGCAGATCGGTCGTTAAATGGGTTGCGGCCTTTCCGCTGTTGGCGCAAGTTGGACTGGAGCAGGCTCTGGGAACCGGATGGGCAGAAATCGCTCGCAACTCTACCGATAATATCTACACCCGGCTCGGGGTGAAGCCACTGATCAATGGCCGTGGAACCTGGCATGACCCTGAGGCCGGGGGAGGAAATCATCATTGGCCAGAGTCTACGGCAGTTGCTGACACAGGCTCGGCGGCAGGGAACTCAATCATGAGGACGGCTGCATCTTGTTTGCTGGCGCTCGCTGTGGCGGCGTCCTCGGCGAGGGCAGAGCCTTCCCCATGCCGAGTCCAGCCCGTTGTCTTCGAGGGCTGGCAGGCGCAGCAGGTTGCGAACGATTGGGTGCAGCTGACATTTGTTCCTCAGTTGGGCGGCCGGCTGCTACAGGTCACATTCAACGGACATCCCTACCTGTTCGTGAACCCGGCTTACAAAGGGAAATATATTTCTCCCGCCGAAGCGGCCGGCCGCTGGATTAACTATGGCGGTGACAAAATCTGGCCGTTGCCCGAGGGCAATGACGATGAGCAGCACTGGCAGGGAGCCTCCACCCCGCTGGACGACGGCGCCTACACCTTCTCTGTCGTATCGCAGGGTGCGAAATGTACCGTTCGGCTCGAAGGCCCGCCGGATCCGCCCACGGGCCTGCAATATACCAGGGAGATCAGTATCGCCAGGGATTCACCGCAGATCTTCTTCCACGCGATCACTAAGAATTTTACCGGTCACTCCATCACCTGGTCGGTGCAGTCGGTCTCGCAATATAACCTTTCCGATGCGAATGATCGCACCCAATACAACCACAACTTCTGGGCCATCACCCCTCTGAATCCACACTCCGCTTATCTACTGGGCTATCACGTCCGAGACGGACTTGCGAACGACCCATCGTTCAGCGTGAAGGATGGGTTGTTCCGGCTGAATTGGAGGTACCTGGAGAATGAGGTGTGGCTTGACTCGAGCGCTGGATGGCTTGCTCTTATCGACGGGGCGACGAAATATGCCATGGTTGAGAAAACCAGGCACATCGCGGACGGTGATTATCCCAGCAAGGCAACGACTATTTTTTACAAGAATGGGCCAACGGTTGAATTAAATGAAAAGGGCATGCCTTACCTCACATCGTCCGGTATCGAAAAGACACCGTACTACATGGAAGCGGAAATGAATAGCCCAATGGCCGTACTGGGGCCGGGGGAAACTTACTCCTTCGACACAAATTGGTTTCCAACACGCCTGAGCGGCGAACTTACTTCGGTGACCGAAGCGGGCGTGGTTGCCCAGGCGCTGGCTGCCCGGCGCACCGGCGACAAGGTTGATCTCGCTGGCAGCTTCGGCGTCTTCTTTCCCGGTGACCTTAAGGCTTACCTCTATGATGAAGGGGGACTGAAGACGAGTGAGGTTTCACTCCAGGCTGTTCAGCCCCAGGATCCAGTCACGCTTCACCAGTCCATTGCCGCGGCCAGGAACATAGCCCGGGTTTCTATTCACCTCATCGAGAGCAGCGGTGTCGATCGCGGGGCCCTGGGAGAAGTATTCGTTACTATCGGTGGTGAGGGTCATTGAACGCATGAAGCTTGGCAGGTTGTGGCTGATAGTACTTTGCGCATGTACCTATGCCTCGGCGCAGATTAAAGACGATTGGCCTTCTTACAACGGCGACTACACCGGCAGGCGTTTCAGCGGTCTGACCCAAATTACTCCCCGGAACGTCGCCCATCTGCAGGCTCAGTGGGTCTTTCACACCAGGACCCCCGGCGTATTGGAAGCGACACCGGTGGTGGTGAATGGCATCATGTACTTCACCGGGTCTAACGATGCGTTCGCTCTCAACGCGCAGACGGGAGAGGTGCTCTGGCACTATACCCGGCCGGTCTCGAGTGGGCTAATCGATGATGCTTCCGGGCATATCAATCGGGGCGTGGCCATTTCGGGCACTCACCTGTATATGGAAACAGACAACGCTCACCTTATCTGCCTGGACAATCGATCAGGCAACCTCATTTGGGATGTTGCTTACGCCGACTGGAACAAGAACTATGGGGCCACGGGTGCGCCTCTTATCCTCAAGGACAAGGTATTGGTTGCAACCTCGGGCGGAGATGATGGAGTACGCGGTTTTCTCGCAGCTTTTGACGCCACGACCGGGAAATTAGCGTGGCGCCTGTGGACGATTCCGGCTCCGGGAGAATTTGGTTCTTCTAGCTGGCCGGGCGATACCTACCTTCACGGTGGCGCGACAGCCTGGATGCCCGGCACTTACGATCCGGAGCTGAACACG
>DASRRN010000314.1:0-6429 GCA_035695685.1 Acidobacteriaceae bacterium
GCGGTGAGCTCATAAAACTTGGCCCGGCGGTTGTTTTCCGAGACTCCCCAACGGGCTTTCAGGAGTCTCTGACGTACCAGGCGAAACAACGCCGGGTAAAGCGCCCCTTGTTCAATCAGCAAAGCACTGTCGGAGATTTGCCCGATGCGCAAGAGTACGCCGTAGCCATGAAGGGGTCCCAGGGAAACCGCCTTGAGAATAAGCAGATCGAGAGTGCCCGGCAGGAGTTGGGCCTGAGCCATTTCGCTCCCTCCTAAGATGATAAGGAGAATAGTCTGGTTATTCCTAAGCTGTCAAGGAGAGAAGGAAAAAATAGAAGCCCGTACCCTTCAGGGAGGAAAGCGTACCTCAGGGGCTAAAGACCAGATCTTTCTTGGTTCTGAGCGGCCCGACTAAAGTCGTGCCCTGATACAAAGCATCAGAGTCGGTGACTCCAAGAAAACTCGCGTGGTTCGCCATGAGGAATTGGAAAAGCCATACGTCAGGGGCTAAAGCCCTCAACAGCACGGCTGAAGCCGTGCGCTTCGTCCAGAGTTTGTCCTCAGCCCGTAAAGCCTGAACCAGCCGTCCCTGCGGGACTTGCCTTGGGAAACGGGGTTCTCACGCAGGCTCTCTGTGCCTGGGTGTGCCGCCCCCCAGCCAGGAAGCTTTTGCTGGCTTTGCTGCCGCGCGCGCTCCACCCCATCGGTAGCCTGCGGGCCATGCGTCTAGGAGAGATTACCTAGACAGTACACCGGCAATCGAACCCATCACATTTCTCGTGAAAAGCAGTCCAATCTACCCATCCCAAGTGATATACAGTGATATACATCGGGCCCTGCGAGCCAATAATAGTTCTGGTCTATCAAAGATCGAATGGAGACCCGTACTCAGCAAATTTTCCTGGCCAGCCAGGAGTTGATAATAGGAGCCCACAATGAAGAAAGCATTACCTGCTTGTCTCGTCCTGGTGTTGAGCCCATTGTTCCTCCGGGCCCAGATCGCAAACAACACTTCACTCGTTGGCACCATCACTGATGCAACCGGTGGCGTCATAAGCGGCAGTAAAGTAACGGCCGTGGAAGAGAACACCAAAGTTCAATCAGTAGCCGTTACCAATGCTGCGGGATACTACGCGATTACTTTCATCCAGCCCGGAACATACGACATCACGGCGGAGCAGTCCGGCTTCGGGACGGTCACCAAAACCGGCGTCGTCGTCCCTATCGACCAGGCCATCCGGACCGACTTCGCGCTGCCCGTCGGCTCAGTTCAAAACGTGGTCACCGTCACCGCGAGTACGCCACCACTGTCTACCGACGACGCAACCCTGGGCGAGACGTTTAACACCCGCGCAGTAGAAGACCTTCCGATTAGCGGCCACAACGCGCTTGAGATCGCATCCCTGGCCTCAAACGTCTATATCGGCTCAGCGACCAACTACCAGGGCAACCCTCCCGGAGAAGACTTCATAGGCGCCGGCCAGCGTGAGATTCAGAACGCCCTTTCCCTCGATGGCGTCTCCATCGTGAACAACCTGATCACGACCACCCCGGATCACCCGTCTGCGGATATGATCTCGGAAACGCAGATGCAGAGCGGCAACTACACAGCGCAGTACGGCGCGTACCTCGGAATCCACATCAACCTCGTCAGCAAGAACGGCACCAACGATCTTCACGGCGCGGTATACGACTATGTTGAGAACACCGCCCTGAATGCAAATGTGTTTACTGCCGCTCCAGGCAGCAAGAAGCAGGTTCTGCATTACAACCAGTACGGCTTCCAGGTAGGAGGCCCGGTATACATCCCAAAGCTGTACAACGGTCGCGACAAGACGTTCTTCTTCGGCTCCTACGAGAAACTCAACCAGATTGGCCAGGGATCCAGCATTGTCTCCGCCATCACGCCCGCAATGGAGAGCGGCGACTTCAGCGCCGCTGGAATTCCCCAGCTCTACGATCCTTCTACCGGCCTGCCTTATCCCAACAACCAGATTCCAGCGGCCGAGTTGGCAACGCCGAGCGCGGCAATTGCCAAGAAATACGAAGCCTACATGGTGGCTCCCAATCTTCCGGGCGTTGCTAATAACCTGAACAACGCCTATCCGAGCGAACTGATGATCACGCAATCCATCGATCGCATCGACGAAAATATCGGCCAAAATGTCAAGCTCTTCGGTCGCTACTACTACCAGAACCTGACCTTCGTCAACGGCACGAACTTTGCAGCCAATGCATCCAACGGACCGACCAACAGCAGGAATTACGCCTTTGGCTACACCCACGTCATCACGCCGAGACTGATCAACGATCTGCACTTCGGCGTAAACAAGCTGATCGCGGAAAACCTGAACTACTGGTACACGGCCGGCCTCAAAAATGCCGGAACCAACCTCGGTATTCCCGGTTTTACCGGGGACACGCTATACAACAACCCGGGCGTCCCCGTACTGACCATCACTAACTTTACCGGCGTCGGCAATGCGGGCAGCAACTGGTTCCAGGATGATCGCACGTACGACCTATATGATCAGTTGAGCTACTCCAGAGGCAAGCACAGCATTATCGTTGGCGGAGAGTTTCGCCGTCTGACCCTTGGCCGCGAAGCGACAAACAACCCGCTTGGCACCATCGCTTTCACCGCAACCTCGTGCAAACCTGGCCTTTCAGGCGGGTGCCCTACACCACTTGTCAGTACCGGATATTCCGCCGCGGACTTCGTGCTGGGCTATGCCAACAATGACACCACCCCGATCGATACAATCAAGGGTTCAGTGGGTGAGTGGCGCGATGGTTTCTTTGCCCTGGATAACTGGCAAGTAGCTCCCAAGTTCACCCTCAACTACGGCTTCCGCTATGACCTTCCGACGGCGCCGTACAGCCTGAACGGCTATGGCCGCTTATTGAACGATTCTCAAACCGCCTTGATCCCGGCGAGCACGGCGACATCAGGCGCAACCTATACGCCCACGCGGGGCTACAAGTTTGGCAGCGCGCAACTGGATAACGCCGGACCACGGCTTGGTCTTGCTTATCGTGTCACGGATAAGACAGTGATCCGCGGAGGTCTCGGCTTCTACTACAACGCCAACCAGCTCAACACGTATACCCTGCTCACCTCAAACTACCCATTCGCTGCAGCAGTCAGCTACACCACCACCGGAGCCAATCCCATCACCTTCACCAACACGACCCCGGGGGCCGGCAACAAACCTCCCGTGGCCGGCACGCCCAAAACCTACGTCGCTGCCTACACGCCAGAGCCCAACCTGAAGACGCAGCGCGCCTACCAGTGGAACGCGGACGTCGGGCAAGCGCTTTGGAATGGAGCCGCATTCGAGCTGCAGTATTTAGGCTCGCACTCGCTGCACCTGGATCGCAGCTTCTATAACAACGAGCCGATAAATCCCGTTAACACGACGATCCAGTCGCTCAACTCGCAACGTCCCAACCAGCTCTTTGGCAGCATCCGCGTCTTCCAGGAAGATGAGTACTCGCACTACAACGCGCTGACGGCGATTCTGCGGCAACGGGAATTCCATGGGTTATCCGGCCAGGTCAGCTACACCTGGTCGCATGATCTCGACATCGGCACCAATTCCAACGCCGGCGGTACCACATCGCAGCAGTACAACATCGGCGCTGACTATGCCAATGCGAACTGGGAGGTTCGCAACCGTGTCGTGGCCGAATTCACCTATGCCATGCCAACACTGGCAGGCATGAACATGATCGAGCGCGAGACGCTCGGCGGATGGCATGTTAGCGGCATCGTCAATATCCAGTCCGGCATGCCCTTCACGGTTGCCATGAGCAGCAGCACGACCTCGGCGGGCGTCGATCAAGGCCTCCAGCGTCCATCCTGGGTGCATGCCGAAAGAGCCAACTGCAATCTGAAGAACGCCTATGCCGGCCTCACCCATTCGACTACGTCATGCATTGATGAAACCGCCTACAAGACTGCGGTCAACTACTCGACGGGGGCTGTCGGCTACGGCAATATCCAGAGAAACAGCCTTTTTGGTCCCGGTTTGCAGTATGAGAACCTGGCTGTCTTCAAGGACTTTTCCATCTGGGAGCGGCTGAAGTTCCAGTTCCGCGCCGAGGCCTTCAACGTCTTCAATCACCCGAGTGGCATGAATCCCCAGTCCGGAGCGACTTCCTCCTCAAGCGGACTGAACATCAGCACAACTGGAGCCTGTGCCTCAGTCTCATGCCTCGTCTTTCCCGGCGGTTTCGGTACGATCACGGGCGTCCAGCAAGTGCCGGGCACCTTCAGCGGAGCTCGCATTCTTGAGCTGGCTGGCAAGGTAATCTTTTGACCGGGGCATCGGCCGGAGGAACCCTTCCGGCCGCGAATCCTGCCTTAGAAACTTCCGGTGGGAAAGCGGCGCCAGGCTTGAGAGGGTGTGTGAGAACTCGCTTTTTGAAGGGTACGGGCTTCAGCCCGTACATTAACTACCCAACGAGGACGGGCTTTGCAGGCTGCGGAAAAACCGAATTCTTTGAAGGGGACGGCCTTCAGGCCGTCCGTAAGTGATTGAAAATGTGTTCGGCTTTAGCCGCTGAGGGGACGGGTTTCGCTCCCTGTTCGACCTTTTTCCGCAGCCTGTTTAGCCCCTAAACCCGGCAAAAACATCTGGCCTTTAGGCCCTGGGGCACGTTCTTTATTTCGTTTCCGGAGAAACTGTTCATTTTTCCGCAGTCTCCTAGGGTGCCCGATCGAGCAAGACAGCTTCACGCTTGTGCAGTGTGGCTCGAATGGCTTCCAATCCCAGATCGAGAGCTGGAAGGTTCTGAAGAATTCGGGCGCCATTCTGGCTGTCCACCATGGATCGAAGCAGATCGCATTGGCCTACCAGCAGTTCGTCGTGCTCAATCAGGACCTTGAGTGTGGCTGCCTCCTGACGATAGCGCTGAGTCATACGATCGCTTCCAGGAACAGCTTGTTGCTGAATCGAGGCTTCGAGCGCACTAATGCCTTGGGCTAGCCTCTCCAGGCGCTGGGCTGCTGTCACTGCGGCTGGGTCCGGGAATGGCTTAGCCCGGGAGGGAGCAGGAAGAAACTCGCGCCTATATTCGCTCTCGGCCATCTCCACGCTGGCCACCGCGACACCAAGCAGCGATGCGGCTTTGCTGCGAACCAGCTGATCGTCTGCGCGTAACTGATTTTCGATGCGGTAGAAGTTGTAGCCCCAGCCATAGAACAGGTTGGTGGCGGCTTGTCTCAATGCGCCGGCATCGTAAAATCCGTAGTTCGACACTATTTTTCTCCGGGCAATCCGGCGGCGGCCCCGGCCGTATAGAATCCGCTCATTTGACCACCGATGTTGAATGGTACCCCGGCCGCGGCGTTGGGTGCGGAGACCAGCCCCTTCTCAGCCATACGCAAGGCAAGGTAGTAGCGTACCGCCTCGATCGGAGTAAGACCGATAGCCTGCAGCGAGATCAACTCGCGCATGCGCTCGTCTTTAGGCACGATGAGGATTTTCAGATCATTGAGCGTAATGCCATAGGTTCTCAGAAAATCGGAAAGGTGGGTCTTCACCAATTCGCGAACTTCATTGATGTGCTCATTGATGTTTTCCATCTTCGTCACTTGGACGACCTGGTTGATGGCTTGTTCAATCGCCGGGCCCGCGTAATCAGAGATTTCACGCGTATCAATCAAATGACCATTAAACGGTAAATGAGTAATCAGAGCGAGCGCTGCTTCCTTGGTGTCGACGTGGATGTAGTAATCCACCTGGTAAGCCATCTCGGCCATCTCTTCGCTGGTGGCAACCCCCTCGCTACGGATCAGCAGCTTGGATCGGTTGACATAAATGACTTCGTACACCCATGGAGAGGAGCCACCGAAGAACCCTTGAGCAATCGAACCGAGGAGTGGCTTGTCAGGAGTGGTAAGGGCGTATTGGCCGGTCTCGTAGACATTCAATACCGCGCCGCGCGATTTTAAAACGCAGAAATGATTGCTCTCGACGGTAAGCAGCGAACCGGAAACGATGTTTTCGTCTGCAATCTTGACGGCCAGGCTCTTGGTGCCGAGCATGTCCGTTCCATCATTGAGAAGGGATGTAATAACCTGCCGTGCGATCGCCATACTTTCTGTTCAGCCTCCGGCCCCAAGCATACCTTAATCCGCGTGCTCTCGAACCGAGCGATTCTTGTGTGCGTGCAAGATTTAGAAAAGTGTGAAAGACGGAACGGTGCTGGCTTGACGCTTACCTCGAATCTCGGATCGCCCCTTCAGCTGTTCCTTTACCAGCCTCTCTTAATGCGCTGAAACGCGTTATACCGAAAACACCAGGCACTAACCTACACGCACCAATTCCGGACTGCATTGGGAATTGTGAATGGATTTGACCGCGTCTTCGGCCGTTAATTTTCCCATAGGCAGTGCCAGCTTACGGTCGGTTGTCATCCGCATAGGAGCCCGATCAATCCG
>DASRRN010000315.1:0-24174 GCA_035695685.1 Acidobacteriaceae bacterium
ACGGCTCAGTGGGCAAATTATCCCGGACAACCTCTTGCCTGGATTCGGACTTACCACGCATACCACGCATATCACGCACCATTTCCGTCGGCCACTTTTCACCACCCTGGAGGCGAAATACACGCATAACTTTAAGCCTCGCTTAAAACAAAGGACTTAGCCGCGCGTCGGTTGCAACCCAGGGGCTAAAGCCCTCATCAACCCCGCCATGCACGGCACGGCTGAAGCCGTGCCCTGATACAAAGCATTAGAGCCGTGACTCCAGAAAACTGCGCATTCCGCAGGTTTGGATCTATCCACCCTCTCTGAAATGTAGAAACTCGAGGGTACGGCCTTTAGGCCGTACATAACTACTTTGAAATGAATGCGGCTTTAGCCGCTGAGGGTACGATTTTCCCGCGGAGAGACTTATGCTGACGACGCTCGCCGCCCTGGCCCTCCTGCTCTCTTCGGTGGGGATCTACGAACCTGGTGACTCAACGCACCCGCGAACTCGGCATCCGCGTGGCTCTTGGCAGCACATTGCAGGGAGCGATGTTTGAAGCTTCCCGCTCCGGCTTCGTTGCCACTTGCGCTGCGTGGGCCGGAGGACTGCTGTTGTCGTCCGCGCGGGTGATTTAGCCGAGCCCCACGCGAGTCGACGGGAAAATGTCCTGCTGTTTCATGGAGAAGGAGCGCGAGCGGCCGGCGCGAGGCTGGAGGACGGATTGGACGATGGCCCAGGCGCGGCAGGTGGAGTTGTGGCGGCGGGCGGCGGCACCGCGGCGGGGCGGACCAGCATCGCCTGACGCGGGAAGCTGAAACTCCCGCCGGTGTCGTCGATGACGTTAACCTGGCAAATGTAGAGTCCTGCATTGAGCCGGTCCAGCGGAATGTCAAAGGTAAATGCGACTGCATCGCGTCCGGGCTCATTCACACTCGTGGCCTCCACTAATGGCGTCTCGAAGACTTTCGTGGTGCCCTGCAAAAATTCGATGCTGGTCAGCACTTTCATGCCCGCCTGCCCCGCCTGCCCCGCCTGCCCCGGTGTGCCGCGGGGTGTGCCGCGGGGCGTGCCGTGGGGCTTGGCAGCCGCAGGAGGGGCCGGGCCCCCCTTTGCCGGAGCGGAAGCGGGATCATACACCTCGTAGAGCAGGTACATGTGCTGATCGGTGCGGAACACATGGGCCACGTTCGGCACCCAGATGAAGCCGCCGTTGGAAAGCGGGTTATCCACGTCCTTCTTGCTCGAGGTACTCCGCTGGCTGGAAAGCACGACGGAGCTGAGCTTGAGAGGAAACTTCTTGAGATCGGGCAAATTGATATCGGTTTCAAACGAGCCCATGCGGCCGGTTTGATTCTCGCGGACCACAAACTTGAGATGATACTTGCCCAACGGCAGAGTAAAGCCGGTGGTGTACTGGATGTTCTTGCGCGAAACCTGCTGCGAATCATCGATGGCAAGCTTGACCGTCTGGCGAATTTCAGCCATATCCTGTCCAGCAGTGTTCTTGAGCTCGCCGATGATATCGAGCGTAGCCTTGCTGCGATCGCCTCCCTTGACAAAGGGAATCTGCGAGCCGGGCACGATCAGAGAGACGGGCACGTAATAGCGGGGGGAGCCGCTACCCGCATCGCTGCGGAAATAGTATGCCTCCAGGTACACCTCGACGTCGGTTGCAGGCAGGTCGCTGGCCAACTGTTCCTGCAGTTGGCGCTCGCGCTCATCCTTATTGGCGTGCTTGTAGTCGGCCGGAGCGTAGTAGCCGGGGCGATACTCAAGCTTCACGTTGGGGCGATTGATCTTGATGGTGAGCCTGCGGTAGCGGCCATCCTTCTCTGTGTCGGTGGAGCGGAAACCAATCACATAGTAAGCGGAAGTGTCCTGCTGAATACGCTGAAACGCAGGTGAGAAATCGTTGGAGTCGAAGAAGGCCTTGCCCCCCGTATCCGACGAGAGCGTGGCCATGACTTCCTGGGTATTGAAGTTGGAATCGAGATTGTTTTCGAGCGCCGCGCCGTTGTAGCTGCTGGTACCGCGCAGGCTGCCGGTGGAGGCGTCACCCAAGGGCGAGATCGCTTCCAGACCGCGGGCATCGACGGAGTAGATGGACATGTTGGCGCGCACTGAGGCATTGATGGCAGTGTGAAGCGAGGCCTGGTTCTCAATGCCATCGCGCTGGATGCCGCCGGAAAAATACAGCAGAGATTTTTTCTCGTTGATGTAGGCCAGCGAGTGAGCAATGTCAGCGAACGCGAAGAGCTCGCGGTCGGTATTGACGTCGTTGTACTCCGACTCATCAGCGGTGAAGGACGTAGTGTCTTCCACCTGGTTGGTGGTGCTGGTCGCTCCTGATTGAAACCCGGCGCCCTGGGTTCCGGAATAGGCGTTGACTGCGTTCAGCAGTAGTTGCTTATTAGCGGTAAAATCACGATCGAGCGACAGCGACTGATCGAGCGATACGACCGCCACCAGGTCTGCCGGCTGCATTTGCTTGTTGATGTAGTTACGGGCCGCGTCCTGGGCTCGCTCCAGGTCTTCCGGTTGCATCGAAGTGATGTCGAAGAACATCACGATCAGACGATGGTTGCGCAACTCAGTCGAGGTGGCACTGCGGTTCATGCTCCCCATGATGGTATTGCCCGCCTTGCCGTTCACCGTAGCCTCGTTGAGCGGGGCGGCCTGATCGACACTCTGAAAGTCGAAGCTGATGATCTTTTGCGCCTTGCCATTCTCCTGGACCTGGAAGTCGCTGGCAGTAAGCCCGCGGATAACTTCCCCGGTCTTCTTATCCCGGACCACGATGTTGGTGAGCACCAGGTCGCTGTCAACCTTGAGCGTATAGGTAGATTGCGTATCGGGAGGCGAGGGTGCCTGGCCTTGCGCGCCAATTGGCATAGTCCCCAAGAGTCCCAGGAGGACGATGGAGGTGACTTTGCGCAAGCAGCCGGTGACGTTCATTCGTGAATCCTCTCTAGAACCGGTAGCGCGCATTAAAAGTGAATTGACGCATGCCAGCGGCCGCTGTTACCTGGCCGTAGGTCGCCGATCCCAACGTCGTATCGACGGCTGAGTATTGGACGGTGTTGAGCACGTTACTGGCGGTGCCGCGCATCTCGAAAGTACGGGTTTCTGAAAAGCGGACCGTTTTTGAGAGCGATGCATTGAGCGACACCGTACCCGGTCCAGGAATCGAGTAGCGCGAGGCGGTTCCGTACGTGTTTGCCGGCGTGGTAAAGGCGTTTTTGTTGAACCAGTTGCGAAGCGAACCGCCGCCGGCGGTCAGCGAGGCCCCGGGAACACGGTCGGGCCGGAGGGAAGCGGTGGTGCCGCGGGCGACCTCTTCTACGGTTGCCTCGTAGTGCGGCGTCAATGCTTCTCCGGTGGAGAGGGTGAAGGTGCCGGAAGCAGAGATACCACTAAGCGCGTGCCCTAGCCATCCCCGGTTGACCCAGCGTTCATCCGGTCCGAAGGGTATTTCGTAAAGAAAGTTGCCGGTTAACCGGTGGCGTATGTCGAAGCTCGAATTTGATTTTTCAGCCAGCAAGTCCTGCCAGTTTTGCGCCACTACCAACCCGGTGCCACCACTGCCTCCGATGGAGCTGGCATTGTCAATGGAGTGGCTGTAGGTGTAGGTGGCGCCCAGGCCAATGCCCCGTTGCAGCCGCTTGCGCGCGCTCACGGTCAGCGCGTTGTAATTGGAGAAAGCAACCGAGTCTTCATAGTCATAGAAAACTCCGCTCAGCGATTGATTGGCAGAGCGGCCCGGCGCATTGACGATGTCTAAACGGGTACCCTTTGAGCCGTTGTAGCCAAAGTTGAGCACGACACCCAGCGGCAGTGTTCGCTGCAAATTAATATTCCACACCTGCACGTAGGGAAGCCGATAGTACTTGTTGACCGCGTAATTCCCTTCGGCTTGCGGTGACGGGAACCCATTGGCCAGCGTGATCTGCGGCTGGGTCACCGGCTGAGCCGTGACTTCATTGGTCTGGACGTCGGCGAAGGGTGGCTGGAAGGCGAAGTCCTGAATAAATTTTGCGTACTGGCCATTGGCATAGTTAATGCCAAACCCGGCGCGCACCACCGTGTCTTTCATCGCCCGCACGGCAATACCGATGCGAGGAGAGAAGTTGTTGCGCTCAGGGTAGATCAGGTCACGCGGGTATTTTCCGGTGTAAGGTCCGATGCCACCGGAAACGACCGTTGCCACAGATGTGAAGTCGTTGCCCGTATCCAGGGTCGAGAGCCGATCGTATTTTTCCGAGTAAGGGGAAAAATTTTCGTATCGCAGACCGAAGAGGAGAGTGAGATTGGGCAAAGGTCGCCAGCTATCCTGGGCAAAAACATCCCAGGCATTCTGCCGCAGATAAGATTTCTGATAGGGGGCCTGCAGCGAGGTCTGCTGCGGTAAACCAAGCAACAGGTCGGCCAGCGAGGAGCCAGATGTTGGGGTACCGCCAGGGCCGACGCTGCTGGAGCCAGGCTGCTGCGTGAACAGACCGGTGAAAACAAATGTTCCAGTCACATTGCCGGTGTTGCCGAAGAGGTCGTTATGGACGCGGCGAAAGTCTCCGCCAAAGCGGATATTGTGCTTCTTGTGGATCCACGAGGTGGAATCGGTAACGGCGACTGTCTGATTGGTCTGAAAGTTCGGCTGCTGCTCGTTTACGCTGGTGAACTGGTTGAGGGTGAGACTCGGCAGACCATAGAGCAGAGGGTTATCTGGCAGTCCGGTGAGACCTACCTGGCTGGCGATATCCGTGGTGCTGGTGAACTCGTTTTGGAGTTGGGCCTCGCTGCGGTTCCAGTTGAGACCCAGATTATTGGTCAACCTGCCTTTGCCCAACGAATAGCCAAGCGCAAGAGAATATTGGTGGGTTTGCTGCTTGCCGCCAAGATCGGGGAAGAGACTCAACTCGTCGGCCGCCTGGTGACTGTAGTTGAAATTCACGTTCATGCTTTGCCGAATCCCGGCGCCCCCCTGACCCAGATATTGACGAATCAAGCCGCCCAGCGGCGAACCCCCCGTACTAGGCCCAAAGCTATGCAGAAAACGAACGCCAATCCGGGTGGTGTTGGATTCGGAGGAGGCCACGCGCTGGTAATTCTGAAACTGGCCGGGGAGGGTGGGCGCAGGGATGTAATTGAGCAGCGCCGTTGCCTGGGTCGCAATGCGCGCCTGCGGGATGGTGTTGTTTGCAAATGGAACACCGGGAGTGGCCGGGTCGTAAATCGTGATCGGAGCGCCTTCCTGGGTAGTAAGACCAGACAGATTGCCCTGGCGCTCAGCGGTGGTGGGCACGGTGCCGTATTGGCTGAATGGCGAGGACGACCGTTGCCCGGAGAGGTTGAAGAAGATCACATCTTTGGTGTCGTGCTCGATCACGTGGGGGATGTATGGGGCGCCCATGAAGGTAAGCCCAAACTGATTTTGTGCATAACTGGGCTGTGGCTCCCTTTGGGCTCGGACGGGGAATGGAGTAGCATTCAGTGCAGAGTTCCCACCCGTCCAGAAGAATGCGCCGTGAGGCTGGTTGGGCTTGAAGTTGCGGAAATTACCGAAGCCGCCACCACCGAATCGGCCGCCACCGCCACCACCTCCCCGGCCGCCACGCCCCCCACCTCCGCCGCCGAATCCACCTCCACCACCGCCAAAACCACCCCCTCCCCCCGGGCCGCCTCCGCCCGGACCACCGGATCCGCCTCCCTGTCCGCGACCACCTCCAGGGCCGCCCTGGCCGCCGGAAAGTGACTGGTCCAGCTCCGCGTTTTGCCGAAGCTGCTCCATGTCCACGCCGGCGAAGGGATTGGTCGTGCCGGCCTGCCCGGTGACGGAGACCGAGTCGGTGGAGAAATCAGAGTTATTGGCCAGCGACGGGAGGGCTGCTCCAGTAGCTCCGCTATTGATGCCAGCATCTTCGGCGCCGGCCAATTGGGCCAGCAAAGCCAGATTCTGGGCTCCGCCACCGGCATTGCGCCGCACTGTGGCCGCTGGGCGCGAGCCCTGGATCGGGTTGCCGGCGACGTTCTCTTGAGGACTTTCGGGCGGGACTCGCGAAGCTAGTGTGAGCGCAAAATCGACCTGTTGGTTAACCGGTGAGGGCGTGGTTGGAGCAGTTGGGGGACCTGTTGCGGACCCTGTCGTAGGCCCTGTCTTAGGCTTGATAAGCGCAACTTTGGTCTCCGGGGCAAAGGCGGCGAGCTCGGTTTTCAGGACGTACCGGCCATGGGTCGGGATGGTCATGGAATAGTTGCCGTTGATGTCGGTGATGGTGGCGTAGCGTTGGCCGGTCAGCGTATTGGTGGCGACGACGCTCACGCCGGGAAGCGGGACGTTGCCTGCTTTCACTGTGCCGTGCACCAGCCCACCGGCTGAACCGGCGGAAGCCGGATTCGGGTTCGCCGCCGGTGCAGCAGGGGCGGATTGGGCCCCCGCAGGCGCGAGTAAGCCACCCAACAGGCATACCAGGAGGGATAGTCGACGCATCAGACCGGTTTTCCTATCGCTATGCACACAGCTTAGACCTTCCTCGTGTCAGGAGGCACACTACGATCACCTTGCAGGATCACATTCAATCAGAGGCCGGGCCCATTCAGACGTCCCGGACCAGGATTGGCACCGGGATTGGCACCGGGATTGGCACCAGGACCGGCACCAGGAGTCATGATGCGCAGAGTGCTGGCGACAAATGTGTCCGCGTGCAGCGCCCCCTGGACGCTAATCGTATCCCCTACTTTCACGTCGGCAAGGGTCACATCTTCCCTACGTTTCCGAAATGATGTGTTTTCGTCCACCGCGATAATCTGCGCCTGCTTGTCGCCGGCTCGCTCAATGGTGATCTTGAGCTCATGAATGGCGGTCACTTTTCCCATCACCCAGGTCTTACCGAAGGCAGCCCGGGCGTCGCGAACTTCTTTGGCGTCGATGTCGACTACAAACACTGCCCCGACTGTTTTGGCCTTTGCATCGACGATGCCGCCGGCGATCAACATATCGCCCACGTGGACGTCAGCGGCCGCGATCGGCTGCCGGTCCTTCATTAAGTGAGTGTTGGGGCTGTAAAGAACCTGATACGTGTCACCCTCGTCAGTGCGGATGGTGAAGCTATTAGCTTTGGAAGCGGTCACCGTTCCACGAATTCCGTTGCCCCTGCCAAAGGCTTGACCCATACCGTCGCCGCCACCCGGCGGCCCCACCTGTGCACGACAAGCCGGCGCTACCAACATCACCACTCCCAGGGCCGCCATTGCGAGACTGGCCGTACGCTTCATCGCATCTTTTAGACGACTTCGCTAGGAGTAAGGACGCGGGTAGGCGACCAGGCGTTGTCGTGAAACGTCGCCGCGTGCGATTTGTGAGGCCACCGTATTGTGAAGCGGTTAAAAGCCCGTACCCTTCAGGAAGCAAAGAGGTACTTCAGGGGCTGAAGAGGGTGTGTGGGAACCGGGGAATTTAGGAATTCAGTCCCGAAGGGACGGCTGAACTTAGCCCAGGACGCTAGTCCTGGGTACACCATGAAACATGATTAAGTCCCGCAGGGACGGCTGAAGGAGGATTGCGTCGCGGCCCATTTTCAGCCGTCCCTGCGGGACCCACGGCACGCCGGGACAGGCTGGGTCGTCCTTTCAAATCCAACCCAGGACTAGCGTCCTGGGCTAAATTCAGCCGTCCCTTCGGGACTAAATTCCTAAAATCTCCGTTCTCGCACACCCCCTAAAAGCCCAATTTTCTTTTCTCCTTTACGGCCCCGACTAAAAGTCGGGCCCTGATACTAAGCCTTCCGGGACTTGGTTTGGAAACGGGGTTCTCACGCAGCCTCTTGAGGGCACTGAGGTAAACTGCCGGGATGGCGATTGACTCGCTGCATTCCCCCACGTCACCGGCTTCCCCGGCTCACGTGGAACGACACTTCGCCTCAACCGCGCTGGTTCGCGATGTAGTGATCGGGATGTCGGACGGGTTGACCGTTCCCTTCGCCCTGGCAGCGGGACTCTCCGGTGCGGTGAATTCCCCTCATGTGGTGGTACTGGCCGGATTAGCGGAAATAGCCGCCGGATCCATCGCCATGGGTTTGGGTGGCTTTCTCGCAGCCCAGGGCGACGCCGAGCACTATGCCAGCGAGCGGCTGCGTGAAGAGCGCGAGATCGTGGATCGGACTCGAGACGAGGAAGAGGAGATCTACGAGATCTTTGAGCATTACGGCGTGGAGCGAAGCGAGAGCATGCCGGTGCTCGAAGCATTAAAGCGCAGGCCCCAAGCCTGGATCGACTTCATGATGCGATTTGAGCTAGGGCTGGAAGAGCCACAGCGAAACCGGGCCAGTCGCAGTGCAGTCACCATCGCCCTCTCTTATGTGATCGGAGGCCTGGTCCCACTGCTTCCTTACATGACGGGACGCAGTTTGCCCTCCGCGCTCTCCGCCTCGGTGGCCATCACACTGGTGGCATTACTGGTTTTTGGTGGGGTGAAAGGCAGGTTGACCGGAGCGGGCACGATACGCAGCGCGGTTCAAACCGTGGTTATCGGCGGACTGGCGGCAGGCGCAGCTTACCTTCTGGCCCGGTTGTTGAGCGTTCATTGAGGGGCAAACAAAAAGAGGCAAAAAAAATAGGCAACATAAGGCCGCTTCCTGTCTCTAAGAGAGAGGGTATCTATGACGCCGGTCACGACAAGGACGAAAACTTCCCCTTTGTTCGAGGAGTTCTCACGCGTACGGCGTCAGACCGAAGACCTTTGTCTTCCGCTGTCTCCGGAAGACATGATGGTGCAATCCTGCGCCGAGGCAAGCCCAGCCAAGTGGCACCTGGCGCATACCACCTGGTTTTTCGAAATATTTCTGCTGCGGGAATTCCTTGCCGGCTACCGCGAATTTCATCCAGACTTCCGATGGTTGTTCAACAGCTACTACAACTCCGTGTCCGACCAGCCGGAAAAGAAGCTGCGCGCTTCCTTCTCCCGGCCGCCAGTGGACTCAATTTTTCAGTACCGCCAGCATGTGCAGGAAGGAATTCAGCTCTTGCTGACTTCCAATCCTCCTGAGGAAGTGACGCGGAGAATTGTGCTCGGTCTGCACCACGAGCAGCAGCACCAGGAACTGCTGGCCTATGACATCAAACACGCTTTGTGGACCAACCCTCTTCGTCCGCCTTATCTCAACGAACCGGTCGTCTTCAGCGCGCCTCCGCTGAGCAAGCCGGATTGGATTGAATATCAGGGCGGTGTCAGCGAGATCGGATACGCCGGCGATGGGTTTTCCTTTGATAACGAGCTACCCCGTCATCCGGAATACATTCGTCCGTATGCGTTGGCCTCGAGGTTGGTTTCCTGCGGGGAGTATCTCGCTTTCATCGAGGATCGCGGCTACCGGCGTCCGGAGCTTTGGCTCTCTGCGGGATGGGAAACGATCAAAGCCGATGGATGGAAAGCGCCACTGTATTGGCGCCAGCAAGATGACGCATGGCTGGTGTACACCCTCTACGGCGAGCTGCCGCTTACCGAATTACTGCAAACCCCGGTGTGCCACGTGAGCTATTACGAATCAGATGCTTTTGCTCGTTGGGCCGGCAAGCGCCTTCCTACCGAAGCCGAGTGGGAGGTCGCAGCGCAGGCTTTGCCGGCCACTGGAAACTTTCTTGAAGACGGAACGTTGCATCCCGTGGCCCTGGGCGAGGGGCCCGCAAGGGGTCCGGCGCAGATGTTCGGGGATGTGTGGGAGTGGACCCAGAGTGCTTACCTCGGCTACCCGGGATTTGCCGCGGTGCCGGGTGCTCTCGGTGAATACAACGGAAAATTCATGAGCAACCAGATGGTTCTGCGTGGCGGATCGGTGGTTACCCCGGCCTCCCACATTCGCGCAACTTACCGTAATTTCTTCTCTCCCGCGACACGCTGGCAGTTTGCCGGGATTCGTTTAGCGAACATCTAACCGTTTCATTTATCGCCAGTCCGCGGAGAGATCATGTCTGCTATTTCGTTACCTAAGTTGCCGGCCATTGCGTCGAGTCCGGTCGCAGTTGAAGTGTCGAGCGGTCTTATCGAGCGGCCGAAGACGCTGTCTCCCTGGTTGTTTTATGACGAGGCCGGTTCCCGGCTGTTTGAGGAAATTACGGAGTTACCGGAATACTATGTGACCCGAACGGAGAGGCAGATTCTTGCGCAGCACGCGGATGAGATTGTCGCGGCCGCTGCGGGGGGCCGAGACTTATCGATCATCGAGCTGGGCGCCGGGACTGCGACCAAGACAGGCTTGCTGCTGAACGCTGCCGTCGGTCTCCAGGGAAGCGTGACGTACTACCCCATCGATGTGTCGAAAACGGCTCTTGAGGAAGCGCGGACCCGGCTCGAGGAGGAGCTGCCAGAGGTTACGGTGGAACCTATCGTGGCGGACTACACCGAGGGGATGCGTCAGAATGGCGCCTCCCATGCCGGAAGACGGCTGGTGCTTTATATCGGCTCGAGCATCGGAAACTTTTCGCCCGCGGACGCGATCGAAGTGTTGCGCGGCGTCCGTGCCCAGCTGTTGCCGGGCGATTGCCTGTTGCTGGGAACGGACATGGTTAAGGATGTGAATTTGCTGCTCGCCGCTTACGACGATGCTGCCGGCGTGACCGCCAAATTCAATATGAATATATTGGTCCGCATCAATCGCGAACTGAACGCGAATTTCAATCCCAAACTGTTTCGCCACCGGGCGCGGTGGAACGAGGAGCACTCGCGGATAGAGATGCACCTGGAAAGTTTATTGGCGCAGAGGGTTGCGCTTCGCGCGCTGGATATGGAGGTGCGGTTCGGCCTGGGAGAGACCATCCACACCGAGAATAGCTATAAGTTCACGGACCAGCGGGTAACGATTTTGCTCACCCGGGCTGGATTCAAATTGCGGCGGCAATGGAGCGACCCCAAGAAATGGTTCACGGTGTATTTGGCGGCGGCGAATTAGTGGTGCCGGAAAGGGGCTAGAGTGCGGAAGTAACGTAAGGTGCGGCTTCTCCTATAAAGCCGCATTCACTCCAAGTGATTACGGACGGGGCTTAAAGAGTGTGCGTGAGAACGGGAAGAGAAACAGCAGGTCCCCTTCCGACTACTTCGACAGGCGCAGCAGCACCACTCCGTGGCGGGGCACAGTTACTGTGTAGCTGCCCTGGAGTTTTGCCAGGTCCTTTGCCTGCCAAATGTCACGCGCCTTCGCACCGCCGGCAAAGCCTACATCGCTCAGCTTGACGGTGATGGGCAGGGCGGTGTCGTCGCGATTGAAGAGACCCACCGCTTTGTCGCCACCCTTGAGCGCCTTAGCCCAGATTTCGACCGGACCCACTTCAGAAACCCGATCCCCCTGTTTGCCCAGAGGATCCTGATCAATAGCGATTACTTCTTTGTTGGTTAGAATGGCAGCCGTCTCGGGCTTCATTTGGGAGAGGTCGTTGCCCGCCAGCAGTGGGGCCGCGAGCAGTGCCCATAGGCTCATGTGGAGGCGATTCTCGTCCAGCGTAAGTTTACCGTTGCCTACCTCTAACATGTCGGGATCATTCCAGTGGCCCGGCCCCGCATACTTAGACAGGCCTGCCTGGGAAAAGCCGATCAACGTCATGCGATCCCAAGTCGGATTGATGTCCCCTGTAGTCCGCCACAGGTTTGCTCCGAGCGACGGTCCCCACTCCCACACCGCGTCCCAACCGTACTGGCAGAAGCTGTAGACGATGGGGCGACCGGTGGCCAGCAGCGCCTTATGCATCTTCTCGTAGGCATCCTTCATGATCTGATTGGCTTTTGCCGGGTCATTCGGAGCCTCCTCGGTCATGTTCTGACGAAAGCTGCAGAGGTCGTATTTGAGATAGTCAAACCCCCAGGCTGCATAGGTATTGGCGTCCTGCGCTTCGTGTCCAAGGCTACCTGTGTACTTGGCACAGGTCTTGGCACCTGGCCCGGAGTAGATGCCGATTTTAAGGCCCTTTGAATGGACGTAGTCGGCCAGGGCCTTCATATCGGGAAATTTACTGTTGGCATGAATGTTGCCCTGAGCATCGCGCTCGCCCTGCCAGGTGTCGTCAATGTTCACGTAGATGTACCCCGCGTCCTTCATGCCGGATGAGACCATGGCATCCGCTGCGGCGCGGACATCTGCATCGTTCACCCTGCCTGCAAAGAGGTTCCAGCTGTTCCAGCCCATGGGCGGAGTCGCCGCCAGAGTACTGGTCTGTGCGAATAGCATGGAGGGCAAAAGCAAAGCAGCCAGCGGCAAGGCGCGGAACAAGTTGAGCATCATTTCTCCTGGACGGCCCGGATTTCCTGCTATCAGAGCGGCAGCATGTACGGCCTTCTTTAAGGAAAGCCGCGTGAAGTTGGGTGATTCTACAAGCCCAACGGGAAATCCCGGACGACGATTCACTATAGGCCACTTTCCTTGCCTGCAGCCAGCGGTTTGAGGATCTCGTCAAGCAGATCCGTGGTCCCCTGCACTCGCTCCAGCCGTTGATATTTCTCGCCATCATGGTAGTTCAGGCGCACGGTGCGGAATTCATTGTCATTCGAGACGATCAGCTCAATCGGGTCCGTCGTCCCCTTAGCCGCGCGAATCGCCTGCTTCAGCACGTCTTCGGTGTAGCCGTGGCCGTTGATCGCCACCAGCTTGGTGCTCGGGCCTAGCCCAGCCTGAAAGGCGGGAGAACCCATCCTGACATCGCTAATGGTGCCATCCGGTCTCACCATGAGCCCAGCCGAGAACCACGCGTCGGTTTGCTTGGCTTCGGAGAGCAAGGCCTTCTCGTAGTCGGTGGGCTCGGTGCCATAAACGAGCTTGTACCCTCCGTGTTCTATTCCGCCCAGGGGTGCGTGGGCTGCGTGCGAATCGAGGCGTTCGTCCAGAAAGGTGCGCCAGTCGTAAGGCGCGACGGAATTCAGATCGGTCACGATCTCTTCAAAATCGTAGGGCACGACCTTGGGCCCAGTGTTGCCACCCACAGCTAGAAACTTCACGCAGAAGTCGTTCAGGGATTTCTGGTCGTGAGTGAGCTGGCGGATGGTCGTGTCCGCGTCCAGCCAGATTAGCTCGCCTTCCGGGTAGTAGTCCTGGGCGCGCCTCCAATTGGACCAGGACTGGTGGCCTCCACGGAGAATTTGTCCGGCTATGGCGGTGTCTTCGAGGTCGCGCCAGGTGCGCCCTGGTTTCACGTCAAGCCGGGCTGCACTCCAGGCCAAAGCTTCACGGTAGGATTCCGGTGTCCAGAAGTGAGAACGGGCTGCGAGCACGTCTCCCCAGTATTGCGTCATACCCTCATAGACCCAGAGCAGGTCGCCCTTCTGCGGGGTGGCGTAATCGGGGGTGGCTAATCCTATCGGCCGGCGATATTTTCCGTTCCAGGAATGAGTAAACTCGTGCGGCAGCAATTCCGCATTCAACACGGCCAGCTTGGGATCAGAGACGCCCTTTTTCTCGATGCCGTTGTCGCTCGATTGATGATGTTCAAGACCTTCCTCGCGAATCACGTCGCTCAAGCTGAGAAGAAAATGGTAGCTCTCGTAATGGCGGGACTTATAGAGTGCGCCAGTCTCCCGCACCAGTTGATTCACCGCGGCGAGATATTCCGGCTTCAGGTCGACATCTTCCGCGGCGTCGCCGGCTACGTCCAGGTAGTGTTTGGGTGTGATCTCCGGAGCGATCGGAATCTCACGAAAGTATCTGCCAGTAATCACAGGCGAATCTACCAACTGCTCGACCGAAACTTGCGCAAACGATGTCTCCAGTCCCTTCTGCGCGGCAACGGTTAAGGCGGTTCCAAGCTTCCAGTCCTGAGGTACGGTCAACGAAGCCGCGATGGGAATCTGCGCCACCGGGATGTGGGCCGGATAGAGGACCACGGAGTTCCACTCCAACACCGTCATGTTGGCGCTGGTGGCTCGGTCTTCATCGGAGCCGGTGTCGCCTGGGGTGGCGAGAAAGTCGAATGATACTTCGAGCTGGGTTACGCCAGGCGGCACCTCGACGTGGATGCCGTACATATCGACGTCATCACGACGCCAGGGGAGAGTCTGGCGGTTGGCATGAACGACGATTCCGGCGAGGTTGTCAATGGGCCCGGTAGGGCGGTGGTCGCCAGGAATCCACTGCGGATATTCCAGAGTCAGTGGCCCGGCTGTGACGGGTATCTCCAGATGAGCATGCAACAGGTGGCGCGGGGCATCGCTCAGATCTACATGCAACACGATCGGGGAAGCAAGAGGCTGTGGCTGTACAGGCTCTTGCGCAAGAGAAGGCCGGGCAGAGAAGAGAAGCAGGCTGGTGCAGGCGAGGCCCACTATACTTTTGTTCATCTCCCAATCATTTCACAGCGGGACTGCAAATCAAGCATGATGGAGTGGTTCCCGAAAGAGGGTTTCCGATGGCAAGTACTACTCCGCAAACCTACGCCAACCACGCGAGGGTCGATCCACCCTTCCACTTTTTTCTTTTGCCGTTAGGTCTTGCGGCAATCATCTTGGGCGTTATTCGTATCGTCACACATCCTGGCATCGCCTCCACGCTCGGGGTCATTCTGGCGGTAGGATTTGTGATGATCGCATCGAAAGCTCGGAGCTATGCCCTTAAGGTGCAGGACCGGGTTATACGGCTCGAGGAACGGTTGCGCCTGGCGATGCTTCTGCCCGAGGCGGCGAAGCCGCGGATTGCTGAGCTGACCGAGTCTCAGTTGATCGCGCTTCGTTTCGCGTCGGATGCTGAGCTGCCTGCGCTTGCCATGCGGGCGCTGAATGAGGGCTTGACCAGCAAGCAGATAAAAACCTCGATTCAATCCTGGCGCCCGGACTACTTCCGAGTTTGACGGGTGATTCATCAGGGTGCCGAGCAAGAAGCGTTGCGTCGAGAAAAAGAGCACGCCGGGGGCCTAAAAGGCATGTGTGAGAACCAGATTTAGGAAATTAGTCCCGAAGGGGCGGCTGAAAATGGGCCGCGACGCAATCCTCCTTCAGCCGTCCCTGCGGGACTCAATCTTGTTTCATATGTACCCAAACGTCCTGGGCTAAGTTCAGCCGTCCCTTCGGGACTAAATTTCCAAATCCCGAGTTCTCACACACCCTCTTTAGGCCGTCCGCTTTAATTCCCGGCCTTGGTGGTGGTCTGGAGCGCCCTTTCAGGCCGCGTTTTGATACTCACGCAGGATGGAGACGCTGGCGCTGGCACCGATGCGTGTGGCTCCCGCCTCCAGCATCGCGCGTGCATCGCTGAGAGTGCGAATGCCGCCGGAAGCCTTGACCCCACAGCGATTACCCGCCACGCCGCGCAGGATCGCGACGTCGGCCGCGGTCGCGCCGCCGGTCGAAAAGCCAGTGCTGGTTTTGAGGAAGTCGGCGCCGGCCGCGAGGGCCAGCTCGGAGGCACGCAGCTTCTCTTCCACATTTAACAGCGAGGTCTCCAGGATGACCTTGACCAGGGTACCCGCATCGTGCGCCACCTGCACCACGCCCCGAATATCCTGCTCCACCAGAGCTCTCATACCCGACTTCAGCAGGCCAAGATTCATCACCATGTCCAGCTCACGTGCGCCCAGCTTGATCAACGCCAGCGCCTCTTCACGCTTGGTGGTGGCAAGGTTGGCTCCCAGCGGGAATCCGACCACGACGCCCACGGGCACACCGCTTCCCGCCATGACCGAGTGGGCCAACGATACCCAGGCAGGGTTGACCATGGCACAGGCAAAGCGAAAGGTCGCCGCCTCTTCACAGAGCTTCACTACCTGATCGTGCGTTGCCTCCGGTTTGAGCAAAGTGTGATCGAAAACGGCAGCCAGTGCAGGTGCACTTGCCAAAGCAGCCGAGGCAAACCCGGCGACGTCGAAGTATCCAGTGCCGGCATCGAGCTCCGGCTGCAGCAGTTTGGTGGTCATGAAACAAGCTCCCTTAGCCTGGGTAGGCTCCGGTGGGAGCCTATGCCCTTATGCTGGCAAAGATCAATGTGAATTTGGTGACTCATCCGGATTAAAAATTCGGATATCGGGGAGGTTACGAAAGCGTTCCTGGTAATCCATTCCGTAACCGACAACGAAATGATTTGGAATGGTGAACGCGACATAGTCGGCGTCGATCTTTTCCAGGCGCCGCGCCGGTTTATCCAGGCAGGTTGCGATCTTCAGGGTTCTCGGTTTGTGCTGCATCAGCAGTTTGCGCAGGAAAACCAGGGTCAGACCCGTATCCAGGATGTCTTCGACCAGAATCACGTTTCGACCCCCGATCGGAGTGTCCAAATCCTTGATCAATCTTACTGCCCCGCTGGTCTTGACGCCCTTGTAACTGGAAATGGCCACGAAGTCGAAGGTAGTCTCAACGGAGATGCTTCGAGCCAGATCGGCGAGAAAGACGGCCGCCCCTTTCAGGACACCCACCAGCAAAATAGTTTCCCCAGCAAAGTCGTGGCTAATCTGGGCGCCGATTTCCGCCACCCGGACGGCAATCTCGTCGCGACGGAACAACATATCGTGCTCGTGCTCTCTCATTGGCTCTGCCATTCTTCCATGGATTCAGGCGAAGAGAAAGCGCCCGGCTATACTGTAAGAACAGACGCCTGCATGTATCCCTTCATTCACATCGGACACTTTTCCATTGGCACTTTTGGCCTCTGTCTCTGGCTGGCTTCGGTCTGTGCCTGCTGGACGCTTTACCGCAATTTTCAACGTTATGGGATCAATGCGGATGCCATCGGCGTAGCTGCCTACACGACCGTGGGGGGCGTGGTCGGGGCCAAACTGTGGCATGTGCTGGAAGATCCAACGTTGCTCCTGCATCAGCCGCTGCAGGTGCTTTTTGACCGCGCAGGATTTGCCTGGTTCGGCGGGCTGCTGGTCGGTATCGCCGTGCTCCTGTGGCAGGGCAGGCAAGCGAAGGTTGGTGGTCTGGGTATGCTGGACCTCGCCGCCCCGGCAGTCTCCGTCGGCTATGGCGTTGGGCGGCTAGGCTGCCTCATCTCCGGCGATGGCGACTATGGCATTCCGACTCATCTACCGTGGGGCATGAGCTTCCCCAACGGGCTTGTGCCAACCACCCAGAGGGTTCATCCCACGCCCATTTACGAACTGATCGTCGCCCTGCTGATTGCCGCATATCTGTGGCGGCGGGGGGCGAAGTCTGAGACGACTCCACGTCTGGGCCAGATCACTGGCGAATATCTGGTACTCAGCGGCGTGGCGCGCTTCCTGGTTGAGTTCATCCGCATCAATCCCCGCATCTATTGGGGCATGAGCAATGCCCAGGTCGCCAGCCTGGGCTCGATCGTCGCCGGTATTTTGCTGATTGTGTGGGCTCGGCGCCACAGCGCGACCGCCACCGTGAGGGCTGCCGAGGTGACGCCGATCGAAGCTGCGTCTCGGCATTAAACGGTTTCGCGGTAGGCGTACACGGTGAGCGTTCTTACAGGCGGCTTTCAGCAGGAAAAGCCCCACCCCACTGAGGCCCGATTGGGCGCTCTCATGATGAGATTGACGAAATCGTTTTAGAGCGGTTTTTGGTGCGAAAGCGCCTGACTTCGCCCAACCGAAAGAGGAGAAACATGGCTCAATCCGATCAACTCCGTGTCCCCGAACCTGCCCGAACCGACGCCAAATCCTTCGAACTGCTGCGCGTCTGGATCGCACACCAGGATCAGCACATCAGTATGCGTGTGGGTGTCTGGAAGGAACCCGAAGCGTGGGGGATGATGCTGGCGGATCTGGCCCGCCACATGGCGGCTGCCTTCGAGCAATCAGAGAAACGCGACCCAATGGAAATGCTGGCGCGCATCAAGGCAGGTTTCGAGGCAGAGATTGCATCTCCTACGGAGGAGGTGCGTGGCGAGCTTGCCGGTTGAACCATTGAACGATCAGATCATCATCCGTGGTGCACGAACCCACAACCTGAAGAACATCGACTGCGAGCTGACTCACGGCAAGCTTACCGTGGTTTCCGGTGTTTCAGGTTCAGGCAAATCCTCGCTCGCCTTCGACACTATCTATGCGGAAGGGCAGCGCCGCTATGTGGAATCTCTTTCGGCGTACGCCCGGCAGTTCCTGGAACGCATTGAGAAGCCTGACGTGGACTTGATCGACGGTCTGGCCCCGGCGATTGCTATCAGGCAGAAGAACACCACCCGCAACCCGCGGTCCACGGTGGCTACGGCGACCGAGATCTACGATTACCTCCGTCTCCTGTTCGCGCGCTGCGGCACCGCGCACTGCATCGTCTGTGGCGGAGTGGTGAGGCGCGATACGGTAGACGAAATTGCGGGCTCAATTCTGGCTTTGGGTGAGGAGACACGGCTCTATGCGTTGTTTCCGGTGAAGCCGGCGGCGCTGCCTGAGGTTGAAGTGAAACGGCGGAAGAAGGCGAAAGCCAGCGCCAATCCCGCCCTTCCCGACGATGCGTTCAAGGAACGACTGACAGAACTGCGCGCGCGCGGTTTCAATCGCCTTTACCAAAACGGTAAGATCGTGGAATTTTCCACCCCCGAGTCGCTGCTCGACCTTGACTTTGGCCAGGGGCTCTACGCTCTGGTCGATCGCCTGGTGGTCTCGTCCGAGAACCGGGCGCGCATTGTAGACGCCACGGAGATTGGCTTCCGCGAGTCAGGAGAGATCGTATTCGAGACGGTTCCAAAAGATGAAGAAACGGAACCCAAACGACTGCGCTTTTCTCAGGCCTTCGAATGCAAACTTTGTCATCGCATTTACCGTGAGCCCGAGCCGAGGCTGTTTTCGTTCAATAATCCGTATGGCGCCTGCGAGCGGTGCCAGGGCTTTGGCAATACGATCGATTTCGATCTCAACCTGATCATTCCGGACAAGCAGAAGACGCTGAACGAAGGTGCGATCGACCCTTGGACTCGCCCCAAATATCGCCCTTACCAGTCAGAGCTCCGGAAAGCCGCGATGCAGCATGGAATTCCCCTCGACACGCCGTGGAGGGAGCTAACTGCGGCACAGCAGGCCTTTGTCCTCGATGGTCATGGGGCTTTCCTTGGCGTACACGGCTTCTTTGCGTTTTTGGAACGCAAGAAATACAAGCTGCATGTGCGCGTGATGCTGAGCAAGTATCGGGGTTACGCGGAGTGCCCGGAGTGCAAAGGAACGCGCTTGCGAGCCGAAGCCAGGTCAGTGCGCATCAATGGAAAAAATATCTGCGAGGTTGCCGGCCTCACTATTCGCGAGGCACACCACCTGTTCGAGAGTCTTACCCTGACCCCGCAGCAAGAGGAGATTGCCGGCGGCATCCTGGTGGAGATACAGCAGCGGTTACATTTTCTCGACGCCGTAGGGTTGGAGTACATCACCCTCGACCGGCTCGCTTCCACCTTGTCCGGGGGCGAAGCGCAGCGCATCCAGCTGGCGACTTCGCTGGGGTCCCGCCTGGTAGGAGCACTCTACGTACTCGACGAACCCTCAATCGGATTGCACACCCGGGATACTGCCAAGTTGATCCGCATCCTCGAAGAATTGCGTGATCTGGGTAACACCATCCTGGTCGTCGAGCATGACCCGGATGTGATTCGCGCCGCCGACTGGCTGGTCGACCTTGGCCCTGGCGCCGGAGAGCTGGGCGGCCGCATCCTGGCGTCGGGCACGGTGGAAGAAGTGGAGAGAAATCCTGACTCGCTCACCGGCCGCTACCTGAGCGGGGCACTGACGATTCCAATTCCAACCCGGCGGCGGGAGCCGCTGCGGGAAAAGCTGGTGTTGCGTGGGGCGCGCATTCACAACCTGAACGGGCTCGATGTCGAGATCCCGATGGGCATGCTGGTCTGCATCACCGGGGTTTCCGGCTCGGGTAAGTCCACCCTGGTGCATGACGTGCTGTATCCCGCGGTGTCGCACGCGCTGGGAAAGAACGAGGGCGGCGACCCCTCGCACCTTTACCGCGAGCTTAAGGGAGCGGAGCGGCTGAATGATATCGTTCTGGTCGACCAGGCGCCGATCGGGCGGACTCCGCGTTCTAATCCGGTTACTTATATCAAGGCTTTCGACGCGATTCGGGAGCTTTTTGCAGCTCAGCCGGAGGCCCAACGCCGGGGATATACGGCGGGGCATTTTTCTTTCAACGTGCCCGGCGGCCGCTGCGACGTGTGCGAGGGCGACGGTACCGTTACCGTGGAGATGCAGTTCCTGGCCGATGTCGAGTTGCCCTGCGAAGAGTGCAATGGAACCCGGTACAAGGCCAGCGTGCTGGAGATCAAATACAGGGGTAAAAACATCCACGATGTGCTCAACCTGACCATCAAGGAGGCTCTGCGCTTCTTTACTGGCCAGACCAGGATCCTGGAAAAGCTGGCGGTCCTGGACGAGGTGGGGCTGGGCTATGTTCGCCTGGGACAGTCGGCCACTACGCTTTCGGGCGGGGAAGCGCAGCGGGTCAAGCTGGCGGCGCATCTTTCCCAGGGGCGCAGCGCGGTCGGACGAGCTGCCGCCAACGGACTGGCGAAGAAGGCGGGTAGCCGGGTTCTCTACATCCTGGACGAGCCAACCACCGGATTGCATTTTGACGACGTGAGTAAGCTTTTGACGGCGTTCAAGCGGCTGATTGATGCGGGCGGTTCGCTGGTGGTCATCGAGCATAATCTGGACGTGATCAAGTCGGCTGATTGGGTGATCGACCTGGGCCCGGAGGCGGGTGCAGGCGGCGGCCGGGTGGTGGCGGCGGGAACACCGGAGCAGGTGGCGCAGGTCCCCGGCTCGCATACTGGATATTGGCTGGCGCTGGCATTGGCGGCGCAAGAGGCGCGGGCTGCGCAATGAGGCTCTTCCTTTACCTCCTGGCCGCTGTGGCGCTGTTGCCGGCGGGCGGGCAGGCGCAGAATCACCTCCCGCCGGGGACGCAGGCCCCGGACAGCGGGATTGGACCCCCGGCCCAGGCTCCATCTCAACGGGACGCGGCTGAGAGCAAGATAGAGCAGAAAGATTTTGAGGGGGCCCGGCCGTTGCTGGTGAAGTACCTGAGCCAACATCCGGGAGACGCCCGCGCGCTCTTCGATCTTGGCTATGTCGAGGATGCAGGCAGCCACGAGGATGCAGCCACCGCCGACTACCGTAAGGCCATTGCCGCGAACCCAAAGCAGTTCGAAGCGCGAATGGCGCTGGGGTTGTTGCTGGCCCATCAGGGCAAATACGATGAGGCTCGGGAACAAGTGATGCAGGCGACTTTGCTGACGCCGGAGCCGCCTAACTCGGCAGCCCAGGCGGCGGCCTTCCGGACCCTGGCGAGGCTGGACCGCAGCACCGATCCGCCAGCGGCCCGAGATGCGTTAGTGGCCGCGCTCAAGCTCAGCCCTGAGACCGCAGCGGACCTGCTGCTGACGGCTCAAATTGCCGAAGCGAATGGAGACAATGAGTTGGCCCAGACGGCCTATCAACGATTGCTGGCCGGACCCCCGGCACCCTCTGCCAGCGAAGCAGCAGCAGCGACCGGCGGTTTGGCCCAACTGTTGATCAGACAGAAAAAATACTCCGATGCCGAGCCGTTGCTCAAGAGCGCGCTCGGACGCGACCCTCGTGACCCGGCGCTGAATGCCCAACTGGCAACGGCCTTGCTTGCCCAGGGGAAGAATGACGAGGTGCTGCCGGTGCTCGAGACCCTGCGCCAACTAGAGCCGGGTAATGGCGCAGTCGACCATATGCTGGCCGACGCTTATTCCCAATCCGGGCATCCCGAAAAGGCAGACCCGATTTACGCCAGGATGGTGCTGGCGAACCCGGGCAATGAGGATATCCTTGCGGCCCAGGGGGAGAACCTGCTTCGGGAAAGGCTCTATCCACAGGCCCAAGGGGTCTTTCAGCGCGCGGTCAAGCTGAAACCGGACGACGGGGACGCCTGGAGTGGCCTCGCTTTTGCCGCATCTCAGAACAAGCAGTATAAAGTTGCACTGGATGCTCTTTCCATGAGATCAAAATATCTTTCAGAGACTCCAGCTACCTACTTCCTTTGGGCAACCTGCTACGATAACCTGCATCTGTCAAAATCAGCAGAGGAATACTACCGCAAGTTTCTCACTGCTGCAGACGGAAAATTCCCCGACCAGGAATGGCAAGCCAAGCATCGACTCGTTGCTCTTGGTGGAAGTCATTAACGTAAGACGTTCCGTAAGCCCTCTGAGAGGTGCCCTATGCGGTTCGTGGCCACGACCCTCGCCGTCTCTGCCTTAACATTCAGCCTTTGCTGTGCCCGCGCCTACGCAGTCGACGATCGAGTTGTCGATCCCCAGGCCATGGCGGCGCTGATGGCTAAGGCCGACCAGGCTCAACCCAAAGAACAGTGCTTTCTCTACGCCGAGCTGGTACACGATATGACCGAGTTGGCCGGACAGCAATTCAGCTCCGGCGACGAAGATCACGCTTCGGCGACTTTGCACCTGGTGCAGAAATATGCCGAAAAGATCCACATGGGTGTCGCAGCGGATGGCAAGAAGATGAAGAATGCCGAGGAGTTAATGCGGCATACGTCATTTCGCCTGACCGGCATCCTCAATGCCGCTTCCTATGACGATCGGCAGATTTTGCAGGCCACACTGAAACAGCTGGAGCAAGTACAAACCGAGCTGATGATGCAGGTCTTTAAGAAATAGAGATTTGAACAAGACCGTGGCCATCACGGGCGTTTGCATGCTGCTGGCGATTGCGCCGGCATTTGCCCAGTCCAGGAAAGATCCCTTAACCCCAAAGCAAATCGAGGACGTCCGGGAGGCTGGGGACCAGCCACTGGAGAGGATCAAGCTGTTCGTAGGATATGTCGACGAGCGGGCCAAGGAGATCCATACTCTCAACGCGGATGTCGACGCACAAAACAAGGGTGTGCGGCTGCACAATCTGCTGGATGAGTTCACGCGCCTGTGCGACGAGCTCCAGGACAACATGGACAACTTTGATCAGGAGCACGCTGATCTGCGCAAGGTGCTGAAAGAGATCGGCCCCAAGACCGATGAATGGGCTAAGGTCCTGAACGAGCCACAACCCAGCGCCCAATACGACTTTGTACGCAAGACGGCCATCGACTCCAACCAGAGCGCGCATGAGGCGGCCACGCAGATGGTCGCCGACGAAGAGAAGTATTTTGCTGAGAAGAAGAAAGAGGAAAAGGAACAACAAAAAGAGGAACAAAAAAGGTGACGGTTTTCGGCGCCAAGTCCTGCTAGGCTGAAGGCGGTGAATTCCGAATTGCACTCGCTGTTTGCAGAAGAGTATCGTGCCCTTCGGCCGCGTGCTCCGATCCCTTCTCTTGAAGTCCGCTTCCGTCGTTTCACCAGTCTGAACACTACCATCCGGTTGCGCGAGGGCCGCGTGCACGTGCATTTATCGGATTTACTGGAAGGTGCGCCGGAAAGTGTTCTGCGAGCCATCGCGCATATTCTGCTAGCCAAGCTCTACCGCAAACCCCTGAATGCCATGCAAACCAGCCGCTATCGCAGATTTGCTGCCAGCGAAGCGGTGATCCGGCAGACGGAGTTGATCCGCCAGTCGCGCGGCCGTAAAAAAATGCTCGGACCGCAGGGGCAGTACTACGACCTGGACGAGGTTTTCGAGAGCCTGAATCGCAGGTTTTTCCACGGATTGATGGGCCGGCCGCTGCTTACCTGGAGTGGGCACATGGCTAAACGTAGCCTGGGCCACTACGATCCGGCACACAACACGATTGTGGTGAGCAGGGTTTTCGACCGTAAGAACACGCCGCGGTATGCGGTGGAGTACCTGCTTTACCACGAAATGTTGCATTTGAAGCATCCGGTGAAGGTGCGCGGAGGGCGCCGGTGTGTGCATCCCCGCGAATTTCAAATGGAAGAACGGCTTTTTCCGGAATGGGACAAGGCCAAGGAATATTTGAAGACCATCTGATGAGGGTTTTGCCCTAAGTCTTCGTTGTAGGGAGGGGCGCACTGCAGATCCCTCGGCTGCGCTACGCTCTGTCGAAAAGTATCTTCCTAAGAGGCGGAGGAGGAGCTAAAAGCGCTCCCTCAGTGGCTAAAGCCGGACAGATTTGCAATCACTTATGGACGGCCTGAAGGCCGTCCCCTTCACAGCTGTTTTTCATCACCTTTGGGTGGGCCGAAGGCCCCATAAGCGCTAACCTACGGGATCTTTTTCTTCAAAACGCCCACAAAATCGTCATCCTGAGCGAAGCGCCTCACAGATTCATCGCATGACACAGCGCTCGGTGCGCGGAGTCGAAGAGCCTGTCCTGAGCGTAGCCGAAG